>JADLCO010000190.1 GCA_020847115.1 Pseudomonadales bacterium
AGGGAGAGGGATTTGAACCCCCGTGGGGCTTGCGCCCCCCACTGATTTCGAGTCAGGGCCGTTTAGCCTCTCCGGCATCCCTCCGGTCTGGGCTGGCGCGGCATTATAGGTATTCGGGGCCGCGCCGTCAGGTCGAATGCACGGTTTCGATCTGCAGGCGGAGGATTTCCAGAAACGCCCGCGGGTCGCCGAGCACGGCCTGCCCGACCGCCTCGCCCGTGGCCGAGCATTCGCTGACCACGCCGCCGGTCTGGTCACCGCTCTCCGAAGCCTTTTCCTGGCAGTAGAAACGGAACCAGCCCGCCAGTGGCAGGCCACCGCCACGGGGCTGCATGTAGTCCCGGTAGGCCACATAGCGGGAGGCGACCATCTCGACTTCAGCCGGATCGATACGACGTGCGCGGCACTGGCTGCGCCAGTCACTGGCGGCGGCTGCAGGCGGGTGGGCAGTCTGGTTCATGGTGTTCGGGGTCGCTGCTGGGGACTGAACAATAACGGAAATCGCTGCCCGCGATTCAGTCAGTCAGCTCAGGGGCAAGCGCACGAAACGCATATATCCTGTTGTTTCAGATGACCTTTTACATAAACCCAACATTAAATTTTGGCCCGGCGGCTGTCCCCGGCCAAAGGCTGCGTGCTAGGGTCGCGCCGACCATGCGTACCGTACTGCTCATCGCTGTCGCCAGCCTGCTGTGTACCTGCGCCAGGCAACCTTCCCTGCTCGAGGACGTACGGGCGCTCGGCGAGCTGCGCGTGGTCACCCGCAACAGCCCCATCACCTACTACATGGGCCCGGCCGGCCCGGAAGGACCGGACTACGAACTCGCCCGCAGCTTTGCCGAGAGCCTGGGCGTGAAGCTGACGCTGATCGAGGCGGATCGCTTTGGCGACCTGCTGACCGAGGTGCGCCAGGGTCGTGCACACCTCGCTGCCGCCGGCCTGACGGTGACACCGGAACGGGCGAGGCTGGTGGATTTTGGCCCCTCCTACCAGCAGGTCAGCCAGCATTTAGTCTACCGGCGCGGCAACCGCCGGCCGCGCACACCGGCCGACCTGGTGGGCAAGCGGATCGAGGTGGTGGCGAAATCGAGCTACGTCGAGTCGCTGCTCGCAGCCCGCCACGCGGCGCCGGGGCTGGCCTGGATCGAGAACCCGTCGGCGGATGCCGGCGAACTGCTCGACCGGGTCGAGAGTGGCGAGGCCGACTACACCGTCGTCGACTCCAACCTGTTCGCGGTCTTCCAGCGTTTCCATCCGGAGCTGCTGGTTGCCTTCGATCTCAGCAAGGGCGACTCGCTTGCCTGGGCATTCCAGCGCCGCGGCGAGCACAGCCTGATCGATGCCGCCGGCACACACCTTGCCGGGATGCGCGCTTCCGGCGATCTCGGCCATCTGATGGATCGCTATTACGGACACCGCGAGACTTTTGATTACGCCGGAACGCGCAAATTCATCCGCGACTACAAGAGCATGTTGCCGCAGTACCGCGCCCTGTTCGAGGCGGCAGGCAAACGTGCGGATATCGACTGGCGGCTGATCGCTGCGGTCGGCTACCAGGAAAGCCAGTGGAATCCCGTGGCCGAATCGCCCAAGGGGGCGCTCGGCATGATGATGCTGACGCCGGAAACCGCACTGCTGATGAATGTCGAGGATCGCAGCGATGTGGTCCAGAGCATCACGGCGGGTTCGAAGTACCTGTGGCGCATGCGCAAGCGCATCGCCAAGCTGGCGCCGGGAGCAAATGAACCGGATCTCACCTGGATGGCGCTCGCTGCCTACAACATGGGCTACGGCCATCTGCTCGACGCACGACGTATCGCCAAACTCAACGGCGGCAACCCGGATCGCTGGGTGGACATCAAGCGCGCGCTGCCGCTGCTGATGGAGCGCCGCTGGTACGAACAGACCCGCTGGGGTTATGCGCGCGGCCATGAAACCCGCGTATACGTGCGCAACGTCCGCAATTACTACGACATCCTGGTCTGGCTGACCGAAGGCCGCGATGCCTGGCGCCAACCGGCTGTCGCAACGCCAGTGAAGGCTGCCGACAGCGGTGCGGCGCAGCCCGCCGCAACCACCAGCCGCAGCCAGACCTAGGGCGACCCGCCCCGGCGCGCGCGAAAGAAAGCCTGCAGCAATTCCCGGCACTCGGCGGCGAGCACACCACCCGTCACGCTGACACGATGGTTGGCCGCCGCGCTGCCCAGCACATCGATCACCGTACCCGTCGCCCCGGCGCGCAGATCCGCTGTGCCGTAGACCAGTCGCGCGACACGCGCATGGATCATCGCACCGGCACACATGGGGCATGGCTCCATGGTCACATAGAGCGTGCTGCCCGCCATCCGATAGTTGCCGAGTTGGCGCCCCCCGGCCCGCAGGGCCTCGATCTCCGCATGCGAGCTCGGGTCGCAGCTGCCGATCGGCCGGTTCCAGCCCTCGCCGATCACCGCACCTTCGAGTACCAGCACCGCCCCGACCGGCACCTCGCCGGCCAGCTCGGCGCTGCGCGCGAGTTCGAGCGCCCGCCGCATGTAGCTCTCGTCATCGCGGGCAGGCGCCACGCCACAACCAGAACCTGCGGGCCGCTGCTCCATCGCGGACGAAAGTGCTGCGCCGACGGCGGCTGCGGGGCCGTTCAGAACTGCCAGGCGAAGCCCACCGTCGGGCCACCCTCGGCAACATCCCAAAGGAAGCGACTGCTGCCGCTGCCGTCGTCGTAGTCCACATCCACGTGACGGTAGCCAAGCAACAGGGAACCATGCTCGGAGAACTGCCAGTTGGCGAAGGCCGAGGCGTGCCAGGCGAAGTCGCTGCCGACCCCGAACCCGCCGATATCACCGCGCACGATGAAATCCCAGTGCTCGCTGAGCGGCGCGACGTACCGGAGGCCGACGAGCGGATCCACCCAGTCTTCGGTCATGGCTGCCGACAGGGTCTCACCGAGCGGGCCGCCACCCGCGACATCGAGCTCAGAGTGGAGATTCCAGTAGCGCAGGCCGCCGTACGCATCGAGGCGATCGGTCACTGCCCAGGAACCGTCAAGCTCCAAGATCAGCTGGTCCGCCTCGACCTTGGCGCGAGTACCGCCGAACGGCCCGAGGCCGTTTTTCTCCTGTTCCAGCGCCATGTAGATGAGATCGGTCACCACGGCCCAGCGCCCGCGCTCCGCACGCCAGGTTCCCATCGCACCAAACTCCAGGTTGTCGAGAATGTCATCGAAGCCGACATCCACGTCGGCGCTGACACTGCCGATCCCGGCCTTGCCATCGATCGAGGCACCGATGCCGAAAAGAACCACCGTGTGCTGCCACTCCTCGTCGGCCGCAAGCGCCGGAGCGCACGCCAGCAGTGTCGCCACCGCAACCGCGAAGCCTGTGCCGGACGAAAATCTCATGTACTGTTCCCTTGGCGGTGAAAAAGTTGATCGGGGCGCAAATACTAACCCATCGGGCGCTCGCACCTGCGCCTGCGCCTCCTCAGCGCAGTTCGTCGAGCACGGACCCCTCCGAGATCGGCCGGCCGAGTGCGAATTGCAGCTGCCAGCTGTCGTTGTCCACGTAGCCGAGCGACAGGATGAAGGGGCCGATCGGCGTCGCGCCGCCGAGTGAACCGGCTATGCCGTAGAGCGTCCCGTCCTGCTCACCGTCAATGCGCTCGCCCATGCGGCCGGCATGCAGGCGAAAGCCGCCATACAGGGCCTGGCCGAACAGCGACTGGATGTCGGCGAGCTTCCAGAACTGGCGGGTGCCGGCAAACCAGTACTTTCTGCCGCGCAACTCACCAGGCTGCAGGCCCGGGAAGGTCCGGATGCCACCCAGCTGGAACTCCTCGGTAACCGGCAGCTCGCCGTCGAGTTCCGCCCCGCCACCGGCAAACAGGGTCAGTGGATCGCCGCGGAAGGTGATCGCCTGGAGCACAGCGCCTTCGACGAGATCATAATCCTGCTTGCCACCCAGCCAGTCGCCCGAGTGGGCATAGCGGGCATTGATGAAGGTGCCGCTGGTGGCCATGCCCGGGGCATCACGCGTGTCGTAGATCAGCCCGAAGCGTGTACTGGCGTCCTTCTCGGTCCTGAGCTCCGGCAGCACAGCGAGGCCGGTGTCCCGGTCCGCACCGATCCAGCTCTCGCGCAGTCCCGCACGCAGTTGGGTACTGGTACCGAAATTCGCACCGATGTCGGCCTGGGCAAACGCCTCCCGGACGATGTAGCTCGCGATCCTGTCACCGTCATCGTAGATGTTTTCCAGGTCACGCTGGTACTGCAAGGTCGGCTGGATGAAAAAGCGCTGGCGGACATCGAAGGGCTGGTAGATGTCCGTCTGCAGGATGGTTTGCTCACCGAGTTGCACGGCATTGTGCCAGCGGCCACCGAGCCGGTTGATCCAGGTGCGCTCGTGGTCGGCGCGCAGCAGGGCCTCGAGCCGGCCGCTGCCATTGGCCGCCAGCCCGAGGTCGAAACGCACGAAATCGGGACCCCAGGACTTCTCGATGGCCCCGACATTGAGGATGCGGGCATCGCCCGGCCCGCTCAGGCGGTACTCGACGCGCTCGAAATCCCCGAGGGCGAAGATCCGCCCGGTATCCTCCTCGATCTGCGCAGTGGTGACCGTGGCTCCGGGCGCGACGTTCTGCAGCTGGGCCCGCACGTAGTCCTCGTTGACCCGATCGAGCCCCTTGATGCGCACGTCGGCAAGCTGGATCTCCGGGGTGGCGGCACGATCCACCGACCGGCGCCATGCCAGGTACTCGGCCTCCGGCAATGCAAGTGCCTGCAACTGCTTCTCGTGCCTGAGTGCGGCTTCACGGCCTAGCGGTATGGCATCGGGCACACGCTGGAAATCGGCGGAATCGATGTCCCCCATCTGCACCACGATGCTCACATCGCTGCCGGCGAGTGTGGCAATCTGGGCATTCTGGTTGGCGTTGATCATCACCTCCAGCGAGCGGCTGGCCAGTGCCACCGCAGACGACAGGTCTGTCGACTTGGGCTGTGGCGAGGCCAGCGATACGGCAATCACCACCTCCGCGCACAG
>JADLCO010000191.1 GCA_020847115.1 Pseudomonadales bacterium
CGAGCACTGCGTCGTTGAACAGCAGGCTGCGGACCAGCGTCCAGCGGGTCTTGAGGGACAGCATCACGACCACGCCCAAGAGGCCCGGGATGGCCGCCTCCTTGACCGCCAGATAGGCGGGTGGCAGGTGCAGCAGGCTGATGCCGCCGGTCAGGGCGACACTGGCCAGGCCGAGCATGGAAAACAGGTTGTACTTGCGGCGGCGGAAGAAGTCCCAGGCGCCGTAACCGAGGGGAAACGCCAGCGCCACCAGCAGCGCTGCGCCCGGTCCCAGCGCATCCGGCGCGCTCAGCTTGGTTAGCACCAGCGAGGGCGCGACGATGTTGAGGCCGAGATTGAGTAGCAGATTTTCGCGCTGCGGCGCGGCGTTGGCCTGCATGGGTGACCCTGAGAGGAGGCTCCGTTCGCTGCGAATTCTACCGGTTTGACCGGTCCGGGCACAGGCGGTATCGGCTCGCATTTCGCCAGCGCCGGACCTATAGTGCGACCCCGGCCGCCACCGGCGGCCTGCCAGCGCCGAGGGCGATGATGGAACGGCTGTACATTCATCCCGACAATCCCCAGCTGCGCCTGGTGCGGCGCGTGGTCGAAGTGCTGCGCGGTGGCGGCCTGATCGCCTTTCCCACCGATTCGGCCTATGCCCTGGGTTGTCAGCTCGGCGACAAGGCGGCAGTGGACCGCATCCGCCACATCCGAGACCTCGACAAGCACCACAATTTCACGCTGATGTGCCGCGACCTGTCCGAGCTCGGCAGCTACGCCCGGGTGGACAACCAGGTGTTCCGCCTGCTCAAGGCCAACACGCCGGGCCCCTATACCTTCATCCTCGACGCCACCTCCGAAGTGCCGCGGCGGCTGGTGCACCCCAAGCGCAAGACCATCGGCCTGCGCGTTCCCGACCACCGCATCGTGCAGCAACTGCTCGCCGAACTGGGCGAACCGCTGATGAGCGTGACCCTCATCCTGCCCGGCGCCAGCGAGCCACTCGCCGACCCTGACGACATCCGCGACCGCCTGGAGCGGCAGATCGAACTGCTGGTGGACGGCGGCTATTGCGCGGTGGAGCCCACCACGGTGATCGATCTCAGCGGCGAGGTGCCGGAACTGCTGCGGCGCGGCGCCGGAGATCCGGCGCCCTTCGGCTGCGGCTGAGCCGCCGCGCCGGGGCTCTATAATGGCCGCGATCGCCTCCTGGAGGATGCCGTGAGCGTCCGCGAACCGCAGCCCCAACCGGACGCCGCCGCCCCCCGCCAGGAGGAGCTGCCCTTTGCCATCGTGCTCGGCGAGCGCATCACCGAACTGCCCGTCGATCTGTACATCCCGCCGGATGCGCTCGAGGTGGTGCTGGAGACCTTCGAAGGTCCGCTCGACCTGCTGCTCTACCTGATCCGGCGGCGCAACCTCGACATCCTGCTGGTCGATGTCGCCGAGATCACCCGCCAGTACATCGACTACATCGCCATGATGGGGGCGCTGCGCTTCGAACTGGCCGCCGAATATCTGGTGATGGCGGCGATGCTCGCCGAGATCAAGTCGCGGATGCTGCTGCCGCGCCAGCCAGAAATCGAGGATGAGGACGACCCGCGCGCGGAGCTGATCCGGCGCCTGCAGGAGTACGAGCGCTTCAAGGAAGTAGCGGTGGCGCTCGACGCCCTGCCGCGCCTGGAGCGCGACCTCTTCCCCGCCCAGCTGCCGGCGCCCGATTGTTCGGCGCCGCGGCCGTTGCCGCGCGTCGAACTGCGCGAATTGCTGGTGGCACTGGCCGCGGTCATGGAGCGCGCGCGCTTGCAGGAGCACCACCACATCCGCTTCGAACCCCTGTCAACCCGCGCGCGCATGGCCGATGTGCTCGACCGCCTGCGCACCCAGGGTTTTGTCCCGTTCGTCGCGCTGTTCAAGGTGGAGGAGGGGCGCCGCGGCGTGGTGGTGACCTTCCTCGCCATCATGGAGCTGGTCAAGGAAGCGCTGATCGAGATCGTTCAGGCCGAACCCTATGCACCCATCCACGTCACCGCGAGAGCTGCCGATGGCGAGCGACACTGAACCCCTGCGCCGGATCGTCGAAGGTGCCTTGCTGGCAGCGGGACGGCCGCTCGACATCGCCCAGTTGCAGGGCCTGTTCGATCCCCTGGAGCAGCCCGATGCCGTTCAGCTCCGCGCCGCACTCGACGCCATCGCCGCCGACTGCGCAGGCCGCGCCTGGGAGCTGCGCCAGACCGCGAGCGGCTATCGCCTCCAGGTGCGCGCCGAACTGGCGCCCTGGATCAGCCGGCTGTGGGAGGAGAAGCCGCGCCGCTACGGCCGCTCGCTGCTGGAGACACTCGCCCTGATCGCCTACCGCCAGCCGGTGACCCGCGGCGACATCGAGTCGGTGCGCGGCGTGGCGGTCAGTTCCGACACAATCAAGCTGCTGCTCGAGCGCGAATGGGTGCGCGTGGTGGGCCACCGCGATGTACCGGGCAAGCCGGCGCTATATGCCACCACCCGGCAATTTCTCGACTATTTCAATCTGGAGAGCCTCGACCAGTTGCCACCGCTGGGCGAGTTGCGCGATCTGGAATTCAGCGAAGGATTGGAGTTGGCGCCGACGGAGAAGCCGACGCTGGCGACAGCGGCGGGGCCGGAGCTGGAGTTGACGGCAGCTACCGACCTTCCGGAAGAACGGGCCGAACCCTGATGGAAAAATTACAGAAATTGCTGGCCGCGGCCGGGCTCGGCTCGCGGCGCGAAATCGAGGACTGGATCCGCGCCGGCCGCGTCACCCTCGACGGCCGCGTCGCGGAGCTCGGTGCCCGCGCCGCACCGACGGCGGTCATCTGCGTCGACGGGCGGCGCATCGAGCTGGCCGCGGCGCCCGTCACGCGGGTGATTGCCTACAACAAGCCCGAGTGCGAGCTGTGCACGCGCAGCGATCCCCAGGGCCGGCCGACCGTGTTCGCCACGCTGCCGCGGCTGCGTAGCGGGCGCTGGGTCGCCATCGGCCGCCTCGACGTCAATACCACCGGCCTGCTGCTGTTCACCACCGACGGCGAGCTGGCCAACCGCCTGATGCATCCGGCGACCGGCATCGAACGTGAGTACCGGGTGCGGGTGCGCGGCCAGGTGACTCCCGAGGTGATTGCGCGGTTGAGCGCCGGGGTGGATCTCGACGATGGCCCGGCGCGCTTCGAGCGCATTCAGGTCGGCGGCGGAGAGGGCAGCAATCGCTGGTTTTCGGTGGTACTGCGCGAGGGCCGCAACCGCGAGGTGCGGCGCCTGTGGGAATCCCAGGATTGCGTCGTGAGCCGCTTGAAGCGGGTGCGCTACGGACCCGTGGCGCTGGCATCCTGGGTGCGGCGGGGGCAGTGGGTCGATTTATCGCCGGCCGAGATCAAGACGCTCTATCGGGTTGCGGGCATGAAACCGCCGAAGGGTGCCGCGCCACTGCCCGCGCGGTTGCGCGATCAGGAACGCCGCGAAAAGCGCCTGCGTGCCGGCGGTCGCCGTGCCGCACGGCGTGGATCAGCGGCGCGTTCTTGAACCCCCGGGTTGCCGGACGACCCGGCGGCGTTGGGTGGTTTTGAGGTAGGCTTTTGCGTTGCTGCGATGGTCGTAGCGCAAGTACCAAATCACCGCCGATGCTGCTATCAGCACCGTGCTACTCAGTGCTCCGAGCATCGCAGAATTGGCCAGGAAATACTTCAGAGATGCGCCCCCCGATAATCCATAGGTAATGGGCAAACCCTCGTATAACCACTTCGGCAGCATCATTGGTGGTGTCCCTCTCCAGATACCGGTTCAGAGGCTGAGTAGCCGAACCTATTGTTTACAAATAACATCTCCACGGCAATCCCCCCCTGGCATTTCCATTGGAATGCCGACAGGCCAGTTGGACATCGCTCGCTGTATCGATTGACTACTGGGCGTCCAACGATTGCCCGGTGACGCCGCTGCTGTCCGGTCCGATCAAGTAGAGGTATGCGGGCATGATCTGCTCCGGCGTCTTCAGGCTCGCCGGATCCTCGGCCGGGTAGGCGGCGGCGCGCATCGCGGTGCGGGTGGCGCCGGGGTTGATGCAGTTGACGCGGATGCGGCTGGTCTGCTCCAGCTCGGCGGCGAGCACCTGGCTGAGTCCCTCCACTGCGAACTTCGAGACCGCATAGGCGCCCCAGAAGGCGCGGCCCCGGCGGCCCACGCCGGATGAGGTGAACAGCACCGAGGCCGAATCGGCTTCCCGCAGCGCGGGCAGCAATGCCTTGGTGAGCAGAAAACCCGCGGTGACATTGACCTGCATCACCTGCTGCCAAGTGGCGGCGTCGTAGTTGGCGATGCTGGTGCGCTGGCCGAGCACGCCGGCGTTGTGCAGGAGGCCGTCGAGGCGGCCGAATTCCTCGTGGATGTGCGTGGCCAGCTCCCGGTATTCCGCTTCGGTGGCGCGCTCCAGAGACAGGGGTGCGAGCACCGGCTCGGGCGCGCCGGCGGCGACGATCTCGTCGTAGATCTGCTCCAGCCGTGCGGCGGTGCGCCCGCAGAGGATCACCGTGGCGCCGTGGCGGGCGAAGCTGAGCGCTGCACAGCGGCCGATGCCGGCACCGGCACCGGTCACCAGAATCGCGCGATCGCGGAGCAGATCCGGTGGCGCCTGGTAGCTGCGAGGGTCGCTGGCCATGGGCGGACTCAGAACAGCAGCTCGTGCAGTTGTCCGGCACTGGCGATGCAGTGGTGGGCGTTCCAGGCGGCGGGATTCTCCCCGGCGTCGAGATAGCCGTAGGCCGCCGCCACGGTGACGGTGCCGGCACCGTGCCCCGCATCGATGTCGCGGCGGTGATCGCCGATCATCACCGCCTCGCGCGGCGCGACGCCGAGCTGGCGGCAGGCGAGCAGGATCGCTTCCGGGTCGGGTTTGGGATTGGTCACGTGATCGGGGCAGACGATGGCACCCGGCGCGGGTTTGAAGGCCATGTCGGCGAGCAGCGGCAGCGCGTAGCGGCTCGGCTTGTTGGTCACCACGCCCCAAGCGGTACCGCTGGCGCCGAGCCGGGCGAGCAGTTCGGCGATCCCCGGAAAAGGCCGCGTATGCCGCGACAGGTTGTCGGCATAGATGGCGAGAAACTCGGCGCGAACGGCCTCGAATCCGGGGCTTTCGGGCGTGCAGTGGAAGGCGCGCGCCACCAGGCCCGCCGAACCGTCGGTGACGATGGCACGGATTTCGGCTTCCGCCAGCGGTGGGCGGCCGTGACGGCGCAGCAGTTCGTTCAGGCACCAGGCGAAATCCGGCGCGGTGTCGAGCAAAGTGCCGTCGAGATCGAACAGCACCGCACGGTAGCGGCTCATGGCGTATCCCCTTCGGCGCTGGCGTGAACCAGGTAGTTCACGTCCACGTCGCGGGGCGCGAGCCGGTAGCGGCGGGTAATGGGGTTGTAGGTCAGGCCGGTCAGCTCGCGCACTTCGAGTCCCGCCGCCCGGCACCAGGCGGCCAGCTCTGCGGGGCGGATGAAGCGCGCATAGGTATGGGTGCCCTTGGGCAGCAGGCCGAGCAGGTACTCGGCACCGACGATGGCGAGCGCGAAGGATTTGGGATTGCGATTGATGGTGGAGAAGAAGAGCTGTCCGCCGGGTTTGACGAGCCGGGCGCAGGCGGCCACCACCGCTGCCGGATCGGGCACGTGTTCGAGCATCTCCAGACAGGTGATGACGTCGAAACTGGCCGGCATTTCCGCGGCGAGATGCTCCACGGCGATGCGCCGGTAGTTCACCGCGACGCCGGATTCGAGGCCATGGAGGCGGGCGACCGCGAGCGGTGCCGCGCCCAGGTCGATGCCGGTGACCTGGGCACCGCGCCGCGCCAGGGCCTCGGCGAGGATGCCGCCGCCGCAGCCCACGTCCAGCACCCGGCGGCCGGCAACGGGCGCGCGCTCGTCGATCCAGTTGGCGCGCAGCGGGTTGATTTCGTGCAGCGGGCGGAACTCGCTGTCGCGGTCCCACCAGCGCGCCGCGAGCTGTTCGAAGCGGGCGATCTCGGCGGGGTCGACGTTGTCCGGCGTTGCGGTATCGAAATCGGTGTTCGGCATGGGTTGGCGGTGCGGGCGTGGTTGTTCAGGGGGCGGAGGTGGCGGCGATGCGCGTCTGCCAGTCGCGGGCGCTGGCGGTCACGGCGGCGAAATCCAGGGTCAGGAACCGGTGCTCCCGCAACAGCGGCCGGCCCTGTACCCAGACGTGGCTGACGCGGCTGCCGCTGCCGGTGTAGGCCAGTTGCGAGAGCGGATTATACAGCGGCAGGGCGCCGGGGTCGGTCAGTTCCACCGCGATCAGGTCGGCGGCCTTGCCGGGTTCGAGGCTGCCGATCTCGCTGTCCAGGCCGAGCGCGATGGCGCCGCCCAGCGTGGCCATTTCGATGGCGACCGCCGCCGGCAGCCTGGTGGCATCGCCGCCGAGACCCTTGGCGAGCAGCGCGGCGAAGCGCAGCTCGGTGAACAGGTCGAGGTCGTTGCTGCTCGCCGCGCCGTCGCTGCCCAGCGCCACCGGTATCCCGGCGGCGCGCAGCCGCGCGACGTCGCAGTAGCCGCTGGCCAGTTTCAGGTTGGAGCGCGGGCAGTGCACCACCCGCGCCCCGGTGGTGGCGAGCAGGTCGAGATCGCCATCCACGAACTGGGTGAAATGCACGCATTGCGTGGCCGGACCCAACAGGCCGTGGCGGTGCAACCGGGCGATGGGGCGCTCGCCGTGGGTGGCGAGCGAGTCCGCGACCTCCTGCGCGGTTTCGTGCAGGTGAATGTGGATGGCCGCATCCACCTCGCCGGCGTAGACCGCGATGCGCGCGAAGGTGTCGTCGCCGACCGTATAGGGCGCATGCGGGCCGAAGGCGATGCGCAGCAGCGGATCGCCGCGGATTTCGTCGTGGAGCGCCAACCCTTGGTGCAGGCACTCTTCAGCGGTCGCCGCCCAGGGCGTGGCGAAGTCGAGGATCGGAAAGGCGATCTGGGCACGGATGCCGCAGTGGCGCGCCACCGCGGCCACGGTTGCCGGATAGAAATACATGTCGGCAAAACAGGTGGTGCCGCTGGCGATCATCTCGGCGATGGCGAGCCGGGTGCCGTCGGCGACGAAATCAGCGCCGAGCCAGCGCGACTCCGTGGGCCAGATGTGATCTTCGAGCCATGGCTGCAGCGGCAGGTCGTCGGCCAGGCCGCGCAGCAGCGTCATCGCGGCGTGGCCGTGGGCATTGACCAGTCCGGGCATCAGTAGGTGGTCGGGCAGATGGAGGGTCTCGGCGGCCTGGTAGCGGCGCTCGGCCTCGGCGCGCGGCAGCAGGGCGAGGATGCGCCCGTGGCGGATCACGCAGGCGCAGTTTTGATAGACCGCGCCCCCGGGTACCACGGGCACCACCCAGGCGGCGGAAAGCACCAGATCGGCGGGCTGCGGGGGCTGGTGGATGGCCATGGCGGCGCAGTATAGCCTGGGGTCTGCAGGGCGCGCTGTGTTACAATGCGCGGCCTTTTTTTCCGCGCGCCGGTGCCCTCTCCCGGGTGGTCGCCACGCCGCCACGCAAGACACAGAAGTGACGCCACATGGGTGAGCTGGCCGCCAAAGAAATTTTCTCGGTCAACATCGAAGACGAGCTGCGCAAGTCCTATCTCGATTACGCCATGAGCGTGATCGTGGGCCGGGCGCTGCCCGACGTGCGCGACGGCCTGAAGCCGGTGCATCGCCGCGTGCTCTACGCGATGTACGAGCAGAACAACGACTGGAACCGGCCGTTCAAGAAGAGCGCGCGCATCGTTGGCGACGTGATGGGTAAGTACCACCCCCACGGCGATTCCGCGATCTACGACACCATCGTGCGCATGGCGCAGTCGTTTTCGCTGCGCTATCCGCTGATCGACGGCCAAGGCAATTTCGGCTCCATCGACGGCGACGCCCCTGCGGCGATGCGCTACACCGAGATCCGCATGGCGCGGATCGCCCACGCCCTGCTCGGCGACCTGGGGCAGGAGACGGTCGATTTCGTCCCCAACTATGACGAGACCGAGCAGATCCCGGCGGTGCTGCCGACGCG
>JADLCO010000192.1 GCA_020847115.1 Pseudomonadales bacterium
ACCTGCGCAACCTGATCGCGCGCTTTCGTGCCGGGGTCGAGGCACTGGGGATTCCGCTGCTGCCTTCTACAACGCCGATCCAGCCGGTGCCCATCGGCGACCCGGCGCGGACCCTGGCGATCGCCACCCGGTTGCGCGAAGCGGGATTCCTGGTGGGTGGCATCCGCCCGCCCACGGTGCCGCCCGGCACCGCCCGCCTGCGTATTGCCCTCAGCGCCGCCCACACGGAAACGCAGATCGACGCTCTGCTGAGCGCGCTGGCCGCTGCCTGGCGCGCAGTTCCGGCCTGAAGCCGGTGTCGAAAGGCGGGTCGAGCCGGCATAATCCCGATCTGCTGTCGGCTCCACGGGGCGGCAGCGTTCCGTCGTCCATCGTCGAGGGGTGAGGTCATGCCGGAATACAAGGTTCCCGTGCGGGACATGAAATTCGTGCGCGAGGAGGTGCTCGACTTCCCCGCGCTGTGGCAGCGGCTTCCCGGCTGTGCGGAAGTCACCGCCGAGCTGGCTGGCGATATCTATGCTGCGGTCGCCAAGTTGTGTGAGGAGGTCGTGGCGCCGCTGTGGCGCAGCGGCGACGAGGAGGGCTGCACCTGGACGCCCACCGGCGTGCGCACTCCGGCGGGTTTTCGGGAGGCCTACGCCAGCTACGTCGAGGGCGGCTGGCCAGCGCTGACCGGCCCGGTCGAGTATGGCGGCCAGGGCCTGCCGCCGTCGTTGGAGAGCGTGCTCAACGAGTTCGTTGGTTCCGCCAACTGGGCCTGGAGCATGTATCCCTTCCTGGCCAAGGGCGGACGCCTGACGGTGACCGCCCACGCCGACGCTGACCTCAAGGCCCAGTACCTGCCGAAGCTCATTTCCGGCGAGTGGACCGCGACCATGTGCCTGACCGAAGCCCACGCGGGTACGGATCTGGGTCTGCTGCGCACCAAGGCCGAACCCGCGAGTGACGGCAGCTATCGCATCAACGGCACCAAGATCTTCATCTCCTCGGGCGAGCACGATCTGGTGGACAACATCGTCCACATCGTGCTGGCGCGGCTGCCGGACGCGCCGCCCGGCACCAAGGGCATCTCGCTGTTCCTGGTACCCAAGCGGCTGCCCGATGCCGACGGCAATGCCGGCGCGGCCAACGGCGTTTCCTGCGGCGCCATCGAACACAAGATGGGCATCCACGGCAACGCCACCGCGGTGATCCACTTCGAGAACGCCACCGGCTTCCTGCTCGGCGAGCCCAACCGCGGGCTCAACGCCAGGTTCACCTTCATGAACATCGCCCGCATCGGCACCGCCGTGCAGGGCGTCGCGCATGCCGAGCTGGCCCTGCAGGGCGCGGTGCGCTACGCCCGCGAGCGCTTGCAGATGCGTGCCCTGACCGGCCCTGCCAATCCCGCGGGCGCGGCCGATCCGATCATCGTGCACCCGGACGTACGCCGGATGCTGCTCAACATCAAGTCCTTCGCCGAGGGCACCCGGCTGCTGATCCAGACGCTCGCCTACGAAGTCGATCGGGCCTATCTGGCGCCCACCGTCGAGGAACGCCAGCAGGCCGAGGATCTGCTCGCGCTGCTCACGCCGATCGCCAAGGGCTTCTGCACCGAGGTCGGCTTCGAGGCCGCGAGCCTGGGCATCCAGGTGTTCGGCGGCCACGGCTACATCCGCGAATGGGGCATGGAGCAGAATCTGCGCGATGCCCGCATCGGCATGATCTACGAGGGCACCAACGGCATCCAGGCCATCGACCTGCTGGGCCGCAAGGTGCTGGCCAGCGGTGGCAAGGCACTCGCGCCCTGGCTGGAGCAACTTGCAGCGTTCTGCCGCGACAGTGCCCATGAACCCGGGATGGCCGAATTCGTCGCGCCGCTCGCCGAACTGGTGGCGGAGTGGGAGCGTGTAACCCGCGAGATCGGTGCCCGAACGCTGCGCAATCCCGACGACATGGGCGGCGCCGCCTTCGATTACCTGATGTATTCCGGCTACGTGAGTCTGGCGTATCTCTGGGCGCGTGCGGCGCGCACTGCACAGCGCGCACTGGCAGCGGGCTCCGGCGAGCGCGATTTCTACCAGGCCAAATTGCAGACGGCGGCGTTCTATTTCCGCAAGATTCTGCCGCGCACCCGGGTGCACGTTGCGGGTATCGCCAGCGGTGCCGACACCCTGATGGACATGCCCGCCGGAGCCTTTCTGCTCGACTGAACCGGAGACTGGCAATGGCCGAAAGACCCAAGCTCTCGGACGACGATCTGGCCCGGGTGCAGGAATATCTCAATTCGCCCATCCATCGGGTGGAGCGGCAGCCGTTCCGACCGCTGCGCCTGCTGCTGGTGCTCTGGGTGGTGGTCAGCCTGCTCGGTGCCGCGTCCTGGCTGACCGCCCGCATGATGGGGGTGTTGTAGGCGCCACGACGATCGTCTCTGCCGCAGAGGCTTGCCTGTAATCCGCCGTGCGGGTTGAATGCTCCCCACAACCACAACGGGGGAGATCGGCTCGTGCAACCACTGCAAGGCATTCGCATCGTCGAAGTCACCACCAACGCATCTGGCCCCTTCGCCACCGGGATCCTGGCCGACCAGGGCGCGGACGTGATTCGCCTCGAGACTGTCGGCGTCGGCGATCCCTCCCGCTATGTGGGCGGCGTGCGCGGCGGCGTGACCGGCTACAACGCCAGCATGAACCGCAACAAGCGTTCGGTGGCGGTCGATCTCAAGAATGCCCAGCTGCGGCCGGCGCTCTATGAACTGATCAAGACGGCCGACGTGTTCGTGCAGAACTCGCGGCCGGGTGCCCTGGATCGCAGCGGCTACGGTTTTGAGGCACTGCACGCGCTGAACCCCGACCTCATCTACGTCTCCATTTCCGGCTTCGGGCCGGATGGCCCCGCTTCCCACCAGCGCGTCTACGACCCGGTGATCCAGGTGACTGCAGGCTTTGCCGCGGCGCAGGGTTATGGCAGCGACAAGCCGGAACTGGTGCGTACCATCGCCAGCGACAAGATCGCCGCCCTGACCACCGCCCAGGCGGTGTCCTCGGCGCTGTTCGCCCGTGCCATGGGCCGGGTGCGCGGGCACCACGTCGAGCTGTCGATGCTCGACGCCAGCCTCCAGTTCCTGTGGCCGGACACCTTCTGGAATCACGGGTTCGTGGGCGAGGATTTCCAGCGCAAGCCGTTGATCGCCGAGTTTTACCGGGTGCTCCAGACCGCCGACGGCTATATCACCACCATCGTGGTCGGGGACGAGGAGTTCAAGGGCGCCTGTCGGGCGCTGGAATTGCCCGAATTGCTCGACGAGCCGCGCTTTTCCTCCCTGTACGAGCGCTTCACCCACTATGCGGAGCTGCTGGTGGCGTTCGCCGCCAAGACCCGACTGCTCAGCTCCGCCGAGGTGGTCGCGCGGATGGATCGCGAAGGTGTGCCCTGCGGCAAGGTGAACAGCCTCGACGAGGTGATCGAGGATCCGCGCGTGCAGCATGCGCACTCGCTGATCGAATACGACCATCCCCGGGGCGGGCGCCTGCGCCAGACGCGGCCGGCGGCGATCTTCGCCGGTGAACCCTGTCCGATCCGGCGCCATGCGCCCGCGCTCGGCGAGCACACCGACGAGGTGCTGAAATCCGTGGGCTGCTCGGAGGCCGATCTTGCCGCGCTGCGCGCCGCGGGAGCGATCGGCTGATCGGGTGGTCAGGGCTCCGCTTCGGCAGTCGCCGCTTCGGCTTCGTCGTCGCGGCGATAGACCAGCCGGCCGAACAGGATGCCCAGCTCGAACAGCAGCCACATGGGTACCGCGAGCAGGGTCTGGGAGAAGACGTCGGGTGGGGTCAGCAGCATGCCGATGGCGAAGCAGCCCACCACCACATAGGGCCGCTGTGCGGCCAGCCTGTCGGGGTCGAGCACCCCGGTCAGCGCCAGGATGACGACCGCGACCGGGATCTCGAAGGAGATGCCGAAGGCGAAAAACAGTTTCAGCACGAACTCCAGATAGCGGCTGATGTCGGTCATCACCGCGACGTGCTCGGGACCGGCGCTGGTGAAGAAGCCGAAGATCAGCGGGAACACCAGGTAGTACGCGAACGCCATGCCGCCGTAGAACAGCACCACGCTGGAGGCGAACAGCGGCAGCATGATGTGCCGTTCCTTCTTGTAGAGCCCGGGCGCCACGAACGCCCAGGTCTGGTAGAGAATGAAGGGCATGGCGGCGAGGATCGCCAGCACGAAGCTGAGCTTGAAGGGGGCCAGGAAGGGCGAGGCGACGTCGGTGGCGATCATGCTGGAGCCTTCCGGCAGAAACTTGCGCAGCGGCGCCGAGACGTAGTCGTAGATCCGGTTGGCGAAGGGGAACATCGCCGCCACCAGGATGCCGATGGCGAACAGGCAGCGCAGCAGGCGGTCGCGCAGCTCGATCAGGTGCTCGACCAGTGGGGTCTCGCGGGACGGCTCGGGGATTTCGTTCATGGCCGCGCGGCGGGCTGGTCTGGATCGGACACCGGTTTGCCGGACGCGAGGGGTTCGTCGAGGAAATCGCTTTCGTCCGGTGGCGGCAGGGGTGCGGCGGCCGGAGGCGGCTGGGTTTGGCTGCGCTGAAAGGTGGCCTCCACCTGCTTGCGCTCCTTGGCCAGGTCCTCGAGCAGCAGCTGGTTGTGGACTTCGCGGCGCACGTCGTCGATGCCCAGCTCCCGCTCCATGTCGCGGCGGGCACCCTGGATGGCGCGCTGGATCTTGCCGGTCCAGTAGCCGAGAAAACGCGCTGCTTCCGGCAGCCGCTTGGGCCCGATCACGATCAGGGCGATGGTCAGGACCAGCAACAGCTCGGAAAAGCCGATATCAGACAACGGGATACTCCGGCCGGGCCGCAGCGGCCGGCGGCTCAGGGATTCTTGTGGTTACCGGAGGAATCCGCCGGGGAGGATTCGCGCTGCCGCGCATCGGTCTGGGCATCGAGGCGCTCGGGCTCGTCCTTTTTACCCTTGTCGTCGTTCATGGCGTCGCGAAAGCCCTTGATGGCGCCGCCGATGTCGCCACCAAGCCCCTTCAGGCGCTTGGTACCGAAGATGAGCATGACGATCACCAGAATGATGAGCAGTTGCCAGATGCTGATGCCACCCAGACCCATGTTCGCCTCCGGTCAGTGATTGCGGCTGGCTTTTTCTTCCAGCCCGGACATGCCGAAGCGGCGCGCCAGTTCGGCCAGTACGGCGTCGGCATTTTCGCCGAGGTGCGAGAGCATTACCAGCGAGTGAAACCAGAGATCGGCGGTCTCGGCGATCAGCGCGCTGGTGCTGCCGTCGCGTTCGACATCCTTGGCGGCGAGCAGGGTTTCGGTGCACTCTTCGCCGAGTTTTTCGAGAATCTTGTTGAGCCCCTGGCGGTGCAGGCGGGCCACATAGGAGGTCTCGGGATCGCCGTGGCGGCGGGCTTCGAGCACCCGGGTGAGTTCGGTCAGCACGGCGCTCATCGGGGTTCCTCCAGGATTCGCCAGCCGCCCTCCGTGGGGCCATTGAAAAAGCATGTGGGGCGGCCGGTATGACAGGCGATGCCGCCGACCTGTTCCACCAGCAGCAGCAGCGTATCGCCATCGCAATCGAGACGGATGTCGCGCAGGTGCTGCACGTGACCCGATTCCTCGCCCTTGCGCCACAGTTTCTGGCGCGAGCGCGACCAGTACACCGCGCGGCGCTCGACGAGGGTCAGTGCCAGGGCCTCGCGATTCATCCAGGCCAGCATCAGCACGGCCCCGCTCCCGGCGTCCTGGGCGATGGCCGGCACCAGGCCGTCGGCGTTCCAGTGCACGGCAGTGAGCAGGGGTGCGAAGTCGGGATGGGAAGTCATGGGATCAGCGCCGGTTGCCGCCATTATCCCAGCTTCCCCGGCGTAGCGACAGCAACAGCCCGAGGGCGACCAAACCCAGGCCGGTCGCCGAGGCCACGGTCAGCGCCATGGCATCGGTGGTGGCCAGGATGCCGCCACCGGCGCCCAGACACAGGGTGGCCAGCGGTTGCGCCAGGCGCCGGGATGGGGCGGGCGCCGCGGGCGATGCCTGTGCGTGCTCGGCCTCGTCCAGCCGGGCCAGGACTCGATACAGCCGCTGCGGCAGCTCTGGCAGCTGTTCGAGCCACTCCGGTCCGTGGCGCTGCAGGCCGTGCAGCAGCCGGCGCGGGTGAAAGCGCTCGCGCAGCCAGCGCTCCAGGAAGGGATGGGCGGTCTGCCACAGGTCGAGCTCCGGGTAGAGCTGGCGGCCCAGGCCCTCGATGTTGAGCAGGGTTTTCTGCAGCAGTACCAGTGAGGGCTGGATCTCGGCGTCGAAGCGCCGTGCCACCAGGAACAGGTCGATCAGCAGGTGCGCGAGCGAGATGTCCTTCAGCGGGCGCTGGAAGCGCGGTTCGCACACGGTGCGCACCGCGCCCTCGAGTTCGACCAGGGAGGTGCGCTCGGGCACCCAGCCGGCGAGGCGGTGGAGTTCGGCGACCTGACGATAGTCGCGGCGGAAGATGGCGAGCAGGTTGCGCGCCAGATAGTACTGGTCGCGGTCCGACAGGGTGCCGATCACCGCGCAGTCGATGGCCACGTAGCGCGGCAACCTGGGATTGCCGGCATCGACGAAGATGTTGCCCGGATGCATGTCGGCGTGAAAGAAGTTGTGGCTGAACACTTGGGTGAAAAAGATTTCCACGCCGCGCTCGGCCAATATCCGGAAGTCGACCCCGGCACGGCGCAGGGCGGCGACGTCGGCAACCGGGATCGCGTGGATGCGGTCCATCACCAGTACCTGGGCGGTGGTGAGCGGCCAGTGGATGGCGGGCACGTGGAGCAGCGGCGAATCGGTGAAGTTGCGCCGCAGGATGGCGGTGTTGGCGGCCTCGCGCTGCAGGTCGAGCTCGTCGAGAATGGTGGTGCGGTAGTCGCGGGCGACCGCCACCAGATGCAGGCGCCTGGCCTCGGCGCTATAGCGTTCCAGAAGGCGCGCGGCGGCGGACAGCAGCGCGCAGTCGAGCTCGATCACCGCGCGGATGCCGGGGCGGATCGCCTTCACCACCACCTCGCGGCCATCCGGCAGCGCCGCGGCATGGACCTGGGCCACCGAGGCCGACGCCAACGGCTCCCGCTCGAAGCGCGCGAACAGGGCGCTCACCGGCCGGCCCAGGGCCGCCTCGACCAGCGCGGCGAAGGCGTCCCCGGGGAAGGGCGGCACGCTATCCTGCAGGCGGTCCAGTTCGGCGCAGACATCCGCCGGGATCAGATCCGGGCGGGTGGACAGCGCCTGACCGAATTTCACGAACACCGGGCCGAGCGTTTCGAGGGCGCGGCGCAGGCGTTCGCCGCGCGGGCGGCGCGGGGTTGGCAGCAGGCGCAGCAGCGCGAGCGGCAGGCGCAGCGGGAAGGGCAGGCGCAGGTCCTGGGCGAGGGTGTCGAGCCGGTAGCGCAAGGCCACCCAGGCGATGTACAGCGCCCGCCGGGGACGTCTCACGGCGCGGCCCGTCCGCCATTGGGGGCGCGTGCGGCGGGCACGCGATCCGATACCCGGATCATCGCCGGGGCTTGGCACCGATGTGCAGGGCCACGATGCCGCCGGTCAGGTTGTGGTAGTGGCAATCGTCGAGACCCGCAGCGGCCATCATGTCGCGGAGCTTTTCCTGGTCCGGGTGCATGCGGATCGACTCGGCCAGATAGCGGTAGCTGGCGGCATCGCCGGCCACCAGCCGGCCCAGACGCGGCAGCACCTGAAAGGAATACTGGTCGTAGAGCTTGGCAAACAGCGGATTGGTGGGCTGTGAGAATTCCAGCACCAGCAGGCGGCCGCCGGGCTTGAGCACCCGGCGCATCGCGACCAGGGCGCGGTCTTTGTCGGTGACATTGCGCAGGCCGAAGGCGATGGTGACCAGGTCGAAGCTGTCATCGGCAAAGGGTAGCTGCTCGGCATCGGCCTGCACCCAGGACAGGTTGGCGGCGAGGCCCCGATCCAGCAGCCGGTCGCGGCCCACGCCGAGCATGGCGGCGTTGATGTCCGCGAGCACCACCCGACCCTTTGCTCCCACCTGCTCGGCCAGCGCTGCGGCGAGGTCACCGGTGCCGCCGGCGACATCCAGCACCTGCTGCCCGGGGCGCACCGCGGCCAGGGTCAGCGCGGCCTTTTTCCACAGGCGATGAAGCCCGCCCGACATCAGATCGTTCATCAGGTCGTAGCGGGCGGCGACCGAATCGAACACCTGGGCCACGCGCGCGGCCTTGGCGGCGCGGGACACGCGCTCGAAGCCGAAATCGGTGCTGTCTGTGTCGCTCATGGGGGTCCGCCGCAGGCCGCAGCGCATTGTACACGGGGCCGGCGCGGGGATCGGTCCCCGTCGGGCCTGACGGCGGTGCTACTGGCCCAGATAGCGCTCGCGGCGGGCCGCCTTCAGGCGCGCCAGGTCGACGACCACCAGACCATCGACGCAGTGGCCGAAGCTGGGGTCGATGTTGAACGCCGCGAACTGGACGCCGCCGACGTCGCAGAGTTCGCCGTATTGCTTGTACAGGGTGGGAATGCCGAGTTTGCGCTCGGCCAGTTCGCTCTTGAGCCGCTGGAATTCCTCCCGGTAACTCGTGCCGGGGTAGCGGGCGTCCAGCTCGGCGCGGCGCTCGGCCGGGATGAGGAATGGATTGCGCGGCACCGCGAGCTGCTGCCAAGTGGGAAAGTGGCGTTCGTAGAAATGCACCAGCAGTTCCAGAACATCGTGCGGATAGGCGCCGCTCAGGCTCACCGGGCCGAACCGGTAGCGGTAGTGCGGGTGCTGGTTGAGATAGGCGCCGATGCCGCGCCACAGATAATCCAGGCTGCGTTTGCCCCAGTAGCCGGGCTGGACGAAGCTGCGGCCCAGTTCCAGGCCCTGGGCGAGATAGGGATTCATGCCCGCGGTGAAGTCGAACAGCGTGCGGCTATACAGCGGCAGGCCGGTACCGGCGGGGCAGACGCGGTAGGCGCCGGCGATCTCCCATTCCCGTTCGTCCCACAGCAGCAGGTGTTCGTAGTGGGGGTCGAACCCATCGAGGTCGCGGCGCTGGCCGGAACCCTCGGCCACGGCGCGAAAGGCCAGCTCGCGCAGACGGCCGACCTCGCGCATGACCGCCGAATCCCCGCCGTGGCGGTACAGATAGATCTGCTTGTCGTCGGCGGTATTGCCGAGCAGGGTGCAGCCGTGCACCTCGCTGCGCAGCTGTTGGCGGTTTTCGGGATGGGCGATGGCGGCCTCGCGCGGGAATAGCCCGGGGCGATCGCCGCCGACCCGGTAGAGGTGGCGGCGGAACAGCTTGGCCTTTTCCCGTGGCGGCAGCTCGATGCGCTGGTAGGCCTGGAAACTGACCGGCAGGCCGATGCGCACGTCCACGCAGCGCTTGGCCTGTTTGAACATCTCGCGCACCAGCCACAGGGTGGACAGCGGCCGGGCGAGAAACGACAGGGCATAGAAAAAGGTCGAATTGCGGCCGTCGACGAACACCGGCAGGATCGGGGCGCGGGCGCTGGCGGCGACGCGCAGGAAACCGGTGCGCCAGCGTCCGTCGCGGATGCCCTTGGGCCCCAGCCGCGACACCTCGCCCGAGGGAAAGATGATCAGCGCGCCCTCGGATTCCAGGAATTCGCCGAGCGCCCGCAGATTCTGACGCGGGGTGTTGCCGCCCATGTTGTCCACCGGCAGCAGCAGGTTGCGCAGCGGCTCGATCGCCATCAACAGGTCGTTGGCGACCACCTTGACGTCGGGGCGGATTTCGCGAACCAGCTTGAGCAGCGCCAGTCCGTCGAGGGAGCCGATCGGGTGGTTGGCTACGATCACTACCCGGCCGCGGGGCGGGATGTAATGGCGCTCGCGGTCGCGTAACCGGTAGGAAAAATCGAAGTAGTCGAGCACCTGCTCGACGAAGTCGAAGCCCTTGACGTGTGGGTAGTTGGCGCCGAACTGGCGAATCTCCTTCTCGTGGAACAGCAGCCGCAGCGCGGTAAGCAGCGGCTTGGCCAGCAGCGGGCGGTCGAGGAGCAGGTGCGGGTAGCGTTCCTGTACGAAGTGCTCTACGTCCAGCATGGGGCGTTCCGGGGGAGGAGATTCGGACGGCCGCTACGATATAGCGCATCCTTGACGAAATGGTGACATGGCGCGGTATGGGACGAAGGTTCCTCAGCGCAAGTGGCCCAGGTGTCTGGCGATGACCTGCAGACTGGGCTTGAACACCCGGGGCGTGGCGCCGAGGATGTGGCCGGAGTCCAGATAGGCGTCGCCGCCCTGGAAGTCGCTCACCAGGCCGCCGGCCTCGCGCACCAGCAATACGCCCGCGGCGATGTCCCAGGGTTTGAGGTACATCTCCCAAAAAGCGTCGCAGCGCCCGGCGGCGACATAGGCGAGATCCAGGGAGGCCACGCCCAGGCGCCGGATGCCAGCGGAGTCGGCGGCCAGTTCCCGCAGGCAGGCGAGATAGGCCTCCATCTCCGCCAGCGGATAGCCGCTGAAGGGAATGCCGGTGGCATAGAGCGCGCCGCTTGGGTTGACGCGGCCGGAGACCCGGACCCGGCGGCCGTTGAGAAAGGCGCCATGGCCGCGGCTGGCGGTGAATTCCTCGTTCTTGGCGGGATCGTAGATGACGCCGTGCAGCAACCGCCCGCGCTGGAGGAAGGCGATGGATACCGCGTAGTGGGGAATGCCGTAGATGAAGTTGGTGGTGCCGTCGAGCG
>JADLCO010000193.1 GCA_020847115.1 Pseudomonadales bacterium
CTCCGACGGGCTGGCGATCTGGAACGGCGCCGGCGAGCGCATCTGGCGGCCGCTGCGCAACCCGCCCTACCCCACCGCGAGCAGCTTCGTCGACTTCAACCCACGCGGGTTCGGTTTCTTGCAGCGCGATCGCGATTTCGAGCACTACCTCGACGGCGTGCTCTACGACCGCCGCCCCAGCCTGTGGATCGAACCCCTGGGCGACTGGGGCGAGGGCTCGGTGCAGCTGGTGGAACTGCCCACCGACGACGAGATCCACGACAACATGGTGGCGATGTGGGTGCCCGCCGGCCGGGCGCGGCAGGGCAACCACTACGCCTACCGCTACCGCATGCACTGGCTGGGCGACGAGCCCTATCCTGCGCGCGACCTGGCGCACGTCATCGCCACCCGCGCGGGGCGCGGCGGCGAGCCCGGCACCATCCGCAAGCCAGGGCAGGTGCGCTATGTGGTGGAGTTCACCGGCGGTGCGCTCGCCGACCTCGACCCCAAGGCGGAGCTCGAGGCAGTGGTGTCCAGCTCCACCGGCGCCGAACGCATCCTGCTGGCGCGGGCCGAGCCGGTACCCAGCGTCAGCGGCCGCTGGCGGGCGCTGTTCGATCTCGCCTTCAAGCCCGGGGAAGTAGCCGATCTGCGCCTCTATCTGCGCCAGGGGGAGCGGGCGCTGAGCGAGACCTGGCTGTTCCAGCACCTGGTGCCGCCGACCTGATCTCGGCTTCAGCCGGCCGCCTGGGCGTCATCGACATCCTCCAGCAGATGCAGATGGGCGCCGCGCAGCAGCGGCAATACCGAACGGTTGACGCCGCCGGGGTGAAACAGGGGCAGGGTATTGCGCACCACGGCGGCCGCCGTGGTGGCAATCAATTGCCGGTCCAGCAGCGACCGGAACAGCTTTTCAAAGGCCTGGAGGCTGAGCTCCAGGGGTCGGGTCGCGCCCGGTATCCCGTGCGCATACAGGTGCAGCAGCTCGTCCTCGCCCCGCGCCTGGACGAGGGGCCGCGTGGCGCGCTGGGCATCGCGCCAGCGGCGGTAATCCGGCCACCGCCGGTGACCGCCATCGAGGGCGATGACGTGGCGCAGGCGGCCGAGCTCCGGGACGAAGCGTTCGATCACCGGGTGGAATTCGCGGGCCACGAACAGCACCCGGCTGCCGGCATCGGCGAGTTGCCCCGCCAGTTGGTCCGCCGTCGCCCGCCAGTCGAGCACGGCGAGCGCGTGGCCGCTGGCGCCGGCACCGATCAGCAGCTCGAAGAACTCGGGCCGGTTGCGCGCCAGGATCGCCACCCGTTCGCGGCGCGGCACGCCAATGCCCAGAAGGCCGTTGCCCACCTGCCAGCCGTGGGCGACCAGCTCGCCGAAACAATGCGTCTGGCCGCGGAAGCTCACCGCCGGGCTGTGGCAGCGGGTCTGGCGGAGGACGGCGAAATGGTCCGCGAGCAACATGGTGGCCTGCCAGAATTATCGTTGTTATGCGCCGAGCCTAGTGGGTTCGACGGCGGGCGGCAATACCGCAATGGCCACCCCTCGCAATCGTTGTCGCGAGCTGTTATCGTCAATTTTGCAAAATGGTGTTAATTTTCGTATGCAACCAGATGAAATTTAAGACTGCGCAATGAGTGGGACCAAGGGTCAAACGGGTGCGCCACACCCCCTCCCCGAATACGGCGACCTCATCCTGGCCTATCTGGAACAGCTCGGCGTCGAGTACGTGTTCGGCATCCCGGGCGGCGCCATCGAGCCCTTCTACAATGCCCTGGCGCGCAGCGAACGGCGCGGCGGGCCGCGCGCGATCGTCGCCCGCCACGAGACCGGCGCCGCCTTCATGGCCGACGGCTACGCCCGCAACACCGGCAAGCTGGGCGTGTGCTGCGCCACCACCGGCCCCGGCGCCACCAACCTGATCACCGGCGTGGCCTCCGCCTACGAGAACCACATCCCCATGCTGGTGATCACCGCGCAGACGCCGTTGTCGACTTTTGGCCGCGGGGCCATCCAAGAATCTTCCTGTACCGGCATCAATACGGTGGAGCTGTTCCACTACTGCACCCGCTACAGCACGCTCGTTTCCCACGTCGAGCAGTTCGAGCACAAGCTGATCACGGCGATCATGACCGCCTTCTCGCCCCCTATGGGACCTGCACATATCAGCGTGCCCATGGACATAATGCGGCATCGCTACGCCGGTACCGCCCCAAGCGTTTCTCTCCCCCGGTTACTACGCAGACCAGCGCTGTACGACAGTGATGCCGTTGAGCAGCTTTATAGAGAGTTAATCGCCGCAGAGCGGCCAGTATTTTTGATCGGAGACGAGGCGCGGGAAGCTGTTGGATCTATTCTCAGTCTTGCGGTCAAACTTGATGCTCGCGTGATAGTCACCCCCCAAGGGAAGGGTTTGGTCAGCCCCTACCATCCTTTGTTCCGCGGTGTGATCAGCTTTGCCGGACATCGAGAAGCCCAAAACTTGATTCTTGACTCCGGGGTGGATCGGATATTTATCGTCGGCGCGAACATGGGGGAAGTGGCGAGCAATGGCTGGGATAAGCGGTTGTTGGGTCACAACATCATCCATATAGATTCGAATGAAGCCAATCTGGCGCAAACCCCAATGGCCTTGCTTCACGTACGGGGGAGAATACAAACCGTTATCGAAAAATTGTTAGATCGGCTTGAAGCAGATGGAATACAGCCAGACCCTGCGGTAACGCCAGCAATTGGAATGGGCTCATTCAAGCGCCGGTTTACACTCGACGATGAAGAGAAATGCTTTTTTGACAGCGTACCCATCAAGCCCCAGCGCTTGATGACGGAGCTCCCCAACATCTTCCCGCCCAACACCTATTACCTTGCTGATTCCGGTGCAAGCTTCTCATGGGCAATTCATTATCTTCATCCTTACGATCGACGAATGTCGGGACAACGGGACGGCAAGGGCGGTTTGTTCCACGTTGTTCTTGATTTCGGCTCCATGGGGTGGGCGATAGGTAGTGCAGTTGGTGCAGCCCTGGCACGCCCGGGTGATCCGGTTGTATGTATCACCGGAGATGGCAGCATGCTGATGAGCGGCCAAGAGATTACCGTTGCCTTGCAAGAAAAACTGCCGGTGATCTTTGTAATTCTCAATGACAGCGCTTTAGGGATGGTGAAGCATGGCCAGCGAATGACAGGCGCAGAGCTACTTGGCACCGATCTACCAATGGTAGATTTTGCAGCCGTTGCAAAGGCCATGGGCGCAGACGCCTTTGTAATTCGCTCGCCGGATGATCTATTGGCTCTTGATGGCAAAGCTATAGCCAACCGCCGGGGACCGACTCTACTCGATGTAAGAATTGATCCAGATGAAATTCCGCCAATTGGCTTTAGAATTGGCTCGTTAACCGGCAGCAATAAGCAGGATCTAGGCCGCAATGAGTCACTAAGTTGACAGAGACCATCTCCACCAAAATCTGGCATGAAGACCCCGAGCCGGACAACCCCTTTGCCGCCCGCACCTGTTATTGCTCCGGCTTCGACGTCTACGGCGATCTGCTGGGCAGGATTTCCTGGATGCAATACCTCTGGCTGCTGATCCGCCTGGAACCGCCGAGTACGCAACAGGTGCGGATGCTGGAAGCCCTGGCGGTGGGCATCGCCAATCCCGGCCCCCGCGAACCCAGTGTGCACGCCGCCATGAGCGCCGGCGCGGGCGGCTCCACGCGCGCCTCGGCGCTCATGGCCGCGCTGGCGGTGGGCGCGGGCAACCTGGGCGGCGCGCGCGACGTCTTCGCCGCCATGCAGAGCTGGGCCGCCTGCGGCACCGACCTCGAGGCCTGGCGCGAGCGGCTCCGCAATCCACCCGTCGAAGAGCGCACGGACGTGTGGCCGGACTTCGAGCACAGCCCGGGCTTCGATCCCAATGGCGCCACTTGCCCCACTCCGGTGCGGCAATTGTTGAACTGCCTCACGGCGCTCGACGAAGGTCCGGTGCTAGGCTGGCTCGGCACCAGCCGCGAAGCCCTGGAAAGTGAAGCCGAGGCGCCACTCGCCTTTTCCGGGGTGGCCGCCGCCGCGCTGCACGCGCTCGGCTTCACGCCGGAACAGGGCGAGATGCTGTACCTGCTGCTGCGCCTGCCGGGTGCCGCCGCCCATGCGCTGGAGCAGGAAATGAATTGGGCGAAATTCCCGTTTTTTGGCACCGGCCTGACCCTGACCGACGATCCCGGGCCCACGCCACCGAGCACCGTGCCATGACCACAGCCAAGGGGCCGGATCTGCTGGCCCAGTACGAGGACAACTGGATCACGGCGATGGGAGCGACCTTCCCCGGACAAGGCCGCACAGTGCTACGCGGCAAGGACGTGCTCAACGATCTGGGCCATCGGCGCTGGATGGAATATCTGGTTTACGCTGCCATCGGGCGGGAATCGCCCGAACTCGCCCGGCTGATCGAGGGACTGTGGACTTTGGGTTCCAGCTACCCCGACCCCCGGCTCTGGAACAACCGGGTTGCGGCGCTGGCGGGTTCGGCACGTTCGACCGTAACACTAGCGCTCGCAGCAGGTACCGCGGTTTCCGAGGCCACACTGTACGGGCTGCGCACATCCAAGGGGGCGATCGACTTTCTCCATCGGGCAGACAGAAAATTAAAGGCCGGGCAAAGTCTCGCCGATGTCGTCCAGGGAGAGTTGAGGAAATACCGTGCAATCTATGGTTTTGGACGCCCTATCGTGAGGGGCGACGAACGCATCACGCCGGTGTTGCAGTTGGCGAAGGCCCTTGGCTATGAAAATGGCCATTACGTCCAGTTGGCCTTGAAAATCCACGATTACCTGAAAAGCTCCAGGTACAAGTACCAGATCAACATGTCCGCCATTGCGGCCGCCTTGATGGCGGACCATGGGTTCAGCCCGGACGATTTTCACCGGCTGGCCTGTCTTTCTTTTGTGGGGGGCATGCTGCCCTGTTACATAGATGCGCACGACAAACCCGAAGGCGGTTTTTTCCCGCTGAGAACCAGCCGAATCGATTACCGAGGAGCGCCAGAGCGGCGCTGGGGGGAGGCATGAAAGTGAATAACCACCATGCGTGGGGCGTCGTCGCACTGCTGGCGCTGCTGCCGACGGTGGTGCTGGCCCAGCCCACGCCCGAAGAGGAACTGGAGGAGCTCTACGGCGGCGAGGAATTCGTGCGCATCGCCACGGGGGTGGCGCAGCCGGTCTCCAAGGCCCCGGCGGTAGCCTCGATCATCACCGCCGACGACATCCGCAAGATGGGCGCTACCGATATCGACGAGGCACTGGAGACAGTGCCCGGCCTCCATGTGTCGCGAAGTGCATTAGGTTATAACTCAATCTATGTATTCCGAGGCATCCATTCAGACGGGAACCCTCAAGTACTCGTATTGATTAACGGTATTCCACTAACCAATTTGTTCGGTGGTGACAGAAACCAAGGTTGGGGAGGGATGCCGGTGGAAGCCATTTCGCGGATCGAGGTGGTGCGGGGCCCAGGCTCGGCGGTCTACGGCGCCGATGCCTTCGCCGGGGTGATCAATATCATCACCAAGACCCCGGAGGAAATGGACGGCCTCGCCATGGGTGCTCGGGCTGGCAGCTTCGATACCCAGGCCGGCTGGCTGCAGTACGGCGGCAGCCGCGGCGAACTGCGCTATGGCGCAGTGGTCGAGGCGCACCGCACCGACGGCCAGAGCGAGAATATCGCCGCCGATGCCCAGAGCTTTCTCGATGCGGTCTCCGGAACCCAGGCATCCCTGACTCCGGGGTCGGTGAATCTGCACCGGGAGAATCTGGATGCCCGCCTGGACTTGGCCTATCGCAATCTGCGATGGCGCGGGGGCGCTCAAATACGCAAGGACGGAGGCGTCGGCGTCGGAGTAACCCAAGCACTCGACACCCAAGGCGCCGTTGGCAGCAACCGCTTCAACACCGACCTGACCTACGACAACCCCCGACTTACCGACAACCTGGGCCTGAAGATTCAGGGCAGCGCCCTGTTCACCACCCAGGAAGTAGACAGCGATCTGCGGCTCTATCCCCCGGGCTCCCGCGGGCCCTTCTTCACACCCCTGGGGCAGCCCATCTTTCCGCCCTTTCCGGACGGCATCATCGGCAACCCCGAAGTGTACGAGCGCCACTACCGGTTCAACGCCACCACCCAGTACAACGGCCTTGCCGACCACAAGATTTCCCTGGGCACCGGCTATCACTACGGCGAGGTGTACAAGACCGAGGAAGAAAAGAATTTCGGCTTCGATCCCGCCACCGGCCTGCCCATCCTGCCTGGCAGCCCGCTGGTGGACGTCTCCGACACGCCGCTGGTGTTCCTGCCCGAGGGCCGGCGCGAGAACACCCACGCCTTCCTGCAGGACATCTGGCATTTCGCCCGCGACTGGGAGCTGACCGCCGGGGTGCGCTACGACCACTTCTCCGACTTCGGCGACACCACCAACCCGCGGCTCGCCCTGGTGTGGTCGGCGCAACACAACCTGACCTTCAAGGCGCTCTACGGCGAGGCCTTTCGCGCGCCTGCTTTCGTGGAAACCCTAGTACAATCCAATCCGGCGTTTCTGGGCAATCCGCAACTCAAGCCCGAGCAGCTCAAGAGCTATGAGTTCGCGGTCAACTACCAGCCCACCTTCGACCTGAATCTGGATTTCAATGTCTTCCACTACCAGTGGGACGATGTCATCCAGTTCGTGGCCGACCCCGGCGGCAGCACCCGCACCGCGCAGAACGCCGGCGAGCAGACCGGTTACGGCGCCGAGTTCGCGCTGTCCTGGGACGCCACCGAAGACCTCACCCTGGCCGGCAACCTGGCGTTGCAGAAATCCCAGGACCAGCTGACCGGCAAGGACGCCGGCAACGCCCCCGAGCGCGATACCTATGTGCGCGCCGACTGGAGCTTCCTGCCCGGCTGGAGCCTCGACGTGCAGGCCAGCTGGATCGCCCAGCGCAACCGGGTGTTCGGCGATCCGCGCGGCGATGTCAGCGATTATGTTGTCACCGATCTCGCGCTGCGCAACCGCGGCTGGTCGCCCAGAATGGAGGTGGCGCTGCTGGTCAAGAACCTGCTCAACGACCACGCGCGTGAACCCAGCCTCAATGGCGACCCCGTACCCATGATCCCCGACGATCTGCCCCTGGCAGGACGGGCAGCATTCGTCGAGATTCGCTACACCCCCGATGCAACGCGCTAGAGGACGAAGCTTGACTACCAGGGAGCATGGTGCTTTTCGCGTCGCGCGGTCGCTGCGCCTGCTCTTGATCGGCCTGGCCACACTGGTCGGCGGCCAGGCGCTGGCCCAGCCGGTGCTGATCCTCTATCCGGTGGTGCGCGAACCCTACGACCGGGTCTACCGGGACACCCTAGCCGGCATCGGCCAGGTCTATGACGGCGACAGCCGCACGCTGCCGGTGCGCTCAGCGCGGGATCTGACACCGACGCAGCTCACCGAGGATGCGCCCAGGGTTGCCGTCGCCCTGGGCAACAGCGCGGCCCGTGCCCTGGTGAGACTGAACCCCGAGATTCCGGTAATCACCACCGCCACGGCGGAAATCCCCTTCAAGCGGCGGCACCAGCTGGCCTATTACCCGGACCCGCCACTGCTGCTCGAGCAACTCCGCCGCTTCGGGCCGGACGTTCGCCGCGTCAAACTGGTATCGCCACCGGAAGCCGGCGCCTACCAAACCCGGGTGCAGCAGGCGTTCGCGGCCACCGGCGTCGAGCTGGACCTCTGTACCGCGACCGGCTTGAAGGAAGCCGCAACCTGCTACCGCGAACTGCTCGATCGGGCGGAGGCGGGGGATGCGGTGTGGATCCTGCACGGCGGCAACCTGCTGGAACCGGCCCTGCTGGCCTACATCCTCGACGTCGCCTGGCGCCGTCAGCTGCCGGTGATTTCCTCCAACCCCGCGCACGCGGGACGCGGCGCCTTGTTCGCCCTGTATCCGGACGACCAGGCCACCGGCCGCCAGCTCGGCGCGCTGATCAACGACTGTCTGCGCAACTGCAATGGCGAGTCGTCCCTGGTGAGCTATCTGCGCGAAATGCGGGTGGTGGTCAACGAACGCACCAGCCGACACCTGGGGCTGGAAATCCCGCCGGACGCACGTCAGGGCGTGGACCTCATCCTCTGAGGTCGGCGCCATGGGCCTGCGCCTGCGCAATCTCCGCTTTCGCCAGCAGCTCGTGCTGCTGTTCGTCGCAGGCTCTCTGCTGGTCACTCTGATCGGCTCCTTCGCCGCGAGCAATTTCGCCAGTTCACTGATGGAGCGCGAGCTGCGGCGCCAGGGCCTCAACATCGCCCGCACCCTGGGTCAGAACGCCAAGCTGGCCCTGCTCTACGAAAGCCGCGAGGCCGCCGCCGACGCGGTGCAATCCGTCTCCGGCTTTCCGGATATCCAGGTGCTGGAAATCCGCACCGCCTCCGGCGCCGTCCTGTATCGGGATCCCGGCGACTTGGCGGCGGTCCAGGGCGAGCCACCGGCCGCGGGTTACCTGGAGCTGGAATCGCCGGACAGCTGGCTGTTCCGCTTGAACGTACTGGCTGATGCCGCCACGCCCTGGGATCCGGAAGCCGAGCACGCCGAACCCCAGGCGCCGGAAATCCTCGGCCAGGTCACGCTCGCGCTGCACAAACGCACCCAGCAGCAGCTGGCGACCACCATCCTGTTCGGCATTCTGGGGACGTCCAGTGTCGCCGCGGCGCTGCTGCTGGTGTTTCTGATGCAGGCGTCGCGGCGCATCACCCGTCCCCTGGAAGACCTGGCGCGCACCATGGGCCGAGCCGAACACGGCGATTTGGCAGCGCGCGCAGAGCTCGAAGGCGGGCAGACCGATATCCTGGAAATGCAGCACGCATTCAACGCCATGATGGACCAGCTGGAGAGCCGCGAACGCGAGCTGCAGCGGGCCCGGGACCTGGCGGTGGAGTCGGCGCGGCTCAAAGGAGAATTCGCCGCCAACGTCACCCATGAGCTGCGCACGCCGATGAACGGCGTGCTGGGCCTGCTCGACCTGCTGCACGACACCCGACTGGGGGCGCGCCAGATCGAATACGTGGATCTTGCCCGCAAATCCGCCGAAGGCCTATTGACCCTGATCGACAACATCCTCGACTTCTCCAAGAACGACAGCGGCGTGATCGCCTCCACCACCGCCGAAGTCATCTTCCGCGAGCTGATCGAGGAGATCATCAACCTGTTGGGGACCCAGGCGCTGTCCAAGGGCGTCGACATCGGCTACTTCATCGCCCCGGACGTGCCGGCGGTGCCCAGCATCGACGTCGCCAAGGTCAAGCAGGTGCTCATCAACCTGCTCGGCAACGCGATCAAGTTCACCGAAGCCGGAGAGGTATTCGTCCGGGTGACCCTGGACACCGGGACCGCCGACCACCTGCGCTTCGAAATTTCGGACACCGGGATCGGCATAGGTCCGGAACAGCGCGAACGCATCTTCGAACCCTTTACCCAGGCCGACTCGTCGCCCAGCAAGCGCTTTCAGGGCACTGGCCTCGGCCTCACCATCTGCCGGCAGCTGGTGGAAATCATGGGTGGTGCCCTGGGCCTAGACAGCGAGCTCGGCCGCGGCAGCACCTTCTGGTTCGAAGTCCCGTTCACCGCCCAGTGGCGGCCCCATCCGGCCCAGCGCGAGGAGACGCCAGTCACCGCGAACGTCCTCTGTGTTCAACCCAGCGACCGGCTCTACGCCTTCGTCGCCGACACCTTGCGCCGCGAGCACCTGGGTTGCGTCCACGCCCGCGACCTCCAGGCGGCCCGCAACCAGCTCGCGCAGCGCTCCGCCACGGGGAGCATTCCGCTGCTGATCGTCGACGACACCGTCTACTTCAGCCATCGCGACGAATTCGACGAGATCGCAACGTGGACCCGGGTTTGCGTGCTGCGCAATCCCTTCAGCACTCTCAAGGTCGTCTCGGCCCGGGTACAGACGCTGGACAAGCCGGTGCTGTTCGGGCCGCTGGCGCACCTCGCCGCCAGCGTGTCCGCGTCCCGCCCGGTTGCACCGGCGGCCGACACCACGCCCCGCGCGCCGGCCTCGCCGCTGCGCAAGGTCCTGCTGGTGGAGGACAACGCGGTCAACCAGCAGGTGGCCGCGGAGATGTTGTCGCGGCTCGGCATCGCGGCGGATCTGGCCGAACACGGCGAGCAGGCGCTGGCCATGGCGACCCGGACCGACTACGACCTGATCCTCATGGATTGCAACATGCCGGTCATGGACGGCTACGAGGCGACGCGCCGCATCCGCGAGCTGGAGGGCGAGGGCGCGCGCAAGGTGCCCATCATCGCCATGACGGCGGCCACCGGCGCGGAGGAACAGCAGCGGGCACTGGACGCGGGCTTTACCGATTTTCTGCACAAGCCGGTGCGGCTGGACGCGCTGAGCGCCACGCTCTCGCGGTGGGCGGCGGGCGCTGCGGCAGCGCCGCCCACCGCCGCGGCGGCCAGCCCCCGGGCAGAACAATCCGCGCCGCCTTACAGCACCCAAGCGATGCAGGAGCTGCACGACAGCGTCGGCGACATCACCTACCGGATGGTGGAATCCTTTCTCGAAGACACGCCGATCTACCTCGACTCCCTGAAGGCGGCGCTGCTCGACAACGACGCCCGGCGGGTCTATGAGGTCGCCCATGCCCTGAAGGGCAGTGCCAGCAACTTCGGCGCCGCGCCCTTTCTCCAGGTCGTCACTGCGCTGGAAGCGCTGGGCAAGGCAGGCGACCTGGCCGGGAGCGACGCGCTGGTGGCGGCCTGCGGCGAACGCTTCGCCGAACTGCGCAAGGCGCTGGAGCTCTATCAGCGCTCCGAAACCGGCCAACAAACGGGAACGCCGCACAAGCATCAGCTGCTCATCGCCGACGATGACCGCACTTTGCGCCTGGCGGTGCGCGGTACCTTCGCCGGCGAGGAATTCGAGCTCATCGAGGCGGCCGACGGCGCCCAGGCCGTCGCGCTGTGCGAGCGCAGCCTGCCGGACATCATCCTGATGGACGCCATGATGCCGGACGTGAACGGCTTCGATGCCTGCCAGCGCATCCGGCAATTGCCCGGTGGCGCCGACGTGCCCATTCTCATGGTCACCTCGCTGGAGGACGAGGACGCCATCGTGCGCGCATTCGCCAGCGGCGCCACCGACTACCTCACCAAGCCCATCCATTTCACCGTGCTCAAGGAGCGGGTGGCGCGGATGATCAAGGCCAACCGCGCCGAGCTGCGCGCCCGCACCCTGGCCTTCGCCGATTCCCTCACCGGCCTGCCCAATCGCGCGCGCCTGAACCAGGAACTGGGCTTCGCCCTCAGCCAGGCGAGCCTCAACGACGAGCGGATCGCCATCCTGTTTCTCGATCTGGACAACTTCAAGAACGTCAACGACAGCCTCGGCCACCAGGTCGGCGACCTGCTGCTCAAGGCGGTGGCCGATCGCCTGCGCCGCTGCGTGCGGCGCAGCGACTTCATCGCCCGCCTCGGCGGGGACGAGTTCACCGTGATCCTGCGCCGGGTCGATACCGATGAGGTCATCGCCAACATCGCGCGCAACATCCTCCATGCGTTGAGCGAACCCTTTGTCTTCATCCAAAAGCGCATGCTGGTGTCCTCCAGCATCGGCATTGCGATCTTTCCCGATCACGGCAGCGACGTAAGCACGCTGCTCAAATACGCCGACCTGGCCATGTTCAAGGCCAAGGAAACGAAAAACCAGTTCTGTTTCTATTCCCACGGCATGGAGGATGAGGCCGCGCGCAAGGTGCAGCTGCAGCAGGAATTGCGCCAGGCGCTGGACAACGACCACTTCGTGCTCCACTTGCAGCCCCAGTACGACCTGCGCGAGGCGCGCGCGGTAGCCGCCGAGGCGCTGGTCCGCTGGCAACGCGAAGACGGCAAGTTGCTGACCCCGGCGCACTTCGTGCCGCTCGCCGAGGAGTCCGGGCTGATCACCGAACTGACCGAACTGGTACTGGAAAAGGCCTGCCGCCAGATCCGCGCATGGCTCGATCGCGGGCTTCCGGTCAAGCTCTCGGTGAACCTGTCGGGCCGCGATTTCACCACCCCCGGGCACTTGGTGGGCCGGGTTCGGGATCTCACCGCCAAGTACCGCATCCCCACCGAGCTGCTGGAGCTGGAAATCACCGAGAGCCTGCTGATGGCCGACCCGGAGCGCAGCCGCGAAGAACTCCAGGAGCTGAAGAACGCCGGCTTCGGCCTGTCGATCGACGATTTCGGCAGCGGCTATTCGTCGCTGTTCTACCTCAAGAATCTGCCGGTGGACGTGCTCAAGATCGACCGCGCCTTCATCAAGGATCTGGACGACGCCAGCAACCGGCGCGACATCCCGGTGATCACCGGGATCATCGCCCTGGCGCGCAGCCTCGGTTTGCGCACCGTGGCCGAGGGCGTGGAAACGGAGAGCCAGAAGGTGGTGCTGGAATCCCTCGGCTGCGACCTGATCCAGGGCTACCTGATCAGCGAGCCGCTACCGGTGACCGAGTTCGAGCGCCGCTTCCTGCCCCATTTCGCCACGGCCTCGGTACCGGCGCGCAGCTGAGGCCGCGGCAAGGGGACGCCGGCGGAAACGGCGCCGCTGGGGGCTCGGAACCAGGAGGCTCAGAACCAGGAGTCGCGCATCGCGAAGGGCACCGCGTTGGCCGCGCGCAGCAGCCGCGCCTGCCACTCGATCTGCGGCAGCTCCCAGTCGAAGTAGTAGCGCGCGGTGTGCAGCTTGCCTTGATAGAAGTTGCGATCCTCCTCGTGGGCGCCGCGAGCCAGCCCGGCGGCCGCCGCCAGCGCCTGCTTCAGCCACAGCCAGGCGGCCAGCACCCGGCCGTAAAGGTCGAGATACAGGGTCGCGTTGGCCATGCCCAGATCGACGTCTGCGGCCACCTGGGCCAGCAGCGCCTGGGTGGTGGCGTCGAGCAGATCGAGCGCGGCGGCGAGCGGATCGGCAAAGCCGGCGGTCTCCGGCCGCTCCCGGGCCTGGGCGATGTCGGCTTGCGCCGCGGCCAGCAGCGCGCGATGCCCGGCGCCGTCGTGCAACCGCACCTTGCGGCCCAGCAGGTCGATGCCGTGGATGGCCTCGGCGCCTTCGTGGATCGGATTCAGCCGCTGGTCGCGGTAGAGCTGCTCGGCGCCGTACTCGCGCATGTAGCCGGCGCCGCCCAGGATCTGGATGGCGTGGTCGTTGCCGACGCAACCGTAGCGCGACGGCCAGGACTTGACGATGGGGGTGATCAGATCGAGCAGCAGCGCCGCTTGCCGGCGCCACCCGGGGTCGGGAGCGGTGTGCTGGTCCTCGAACAGGCTGCTGGCGAACAGGCACATGAACAGCCCGCCCTCGGCATAGGCCTTCTGCGCCAGCAACATGCGGCGCACGTCGGCATGTTCCACCAGCATGATCTGGGGGGAAGTGGGGTCGGCGCAGGAGGGTAGCCGGCCCTGGGGCCGGTTGCGCGCGTACTCCAGCGACAGGTTGTAGCCCTGATAGGCGATGGCGGCGGCGCCCAGGCCGATGCCGATGCGAGCCTCGTTCATCATCTGGAACATGTAGCCAAGGCCCTTGTGGGGCTCGCCTACCAGGTAGCCCACGGCGCCACCGCGTTCGCCGAAATTGAGCACGGTGTTGGTGGCGTTGCGATAGCCCAGCTTGTGGTTGAGGCCGGCCAGGGCGACATCGTTGCGCGCCCCGGGCGAGCCGTCGTCGTTGGTCAGGTGCTTGGGTACGATGAACAGCGAAATGCCCTTCACGCCCACCGGCGCGCCACGAATCTTGGCAAGCACCATGTGGATCACATTGCCGGTGATGTCGTGGTCGGCGCAACTGATGAACATCTTCTGGCCGAACAGCCGGTAGCTGCCGTCCGCGGCGGGCTCGGCGGCGACCTGGATGTCGCCCAGCGCCGAACCCTGACCGGGCTCGGTCAGCGCCATGGTGCCATTGGCGCGGCCGGACATCAGCAGCGGCAGGTAGCGGGCTTTCTGTTCCGCCGAACCGAAGGTGCGGATCAGATTGATGACGCCGATGGTGATGAAGGGGTAGGCGGCGGTGCTGATGTTGGCGGCGTTCATGTAAGCCATCACCACGCGGAACACGACTTCCGGCAGTTGGGCCCCGCCCTCGTCCGCGGTTTCGTGGGCAGCGAAGAAGCCAGCCGCGGTGAAAGCGTCCCAGGCCGCCTTGGTCTCGGGAATCAGGTGAACCCGCTCGCCGTCGAAGGTGGGCTCGTTGGCGTCACCCTTGGCGTTGTGGTTGGCAAAATACTTTTCCGCCACCGCCTTGGCGGTGGCCAGGGTGGCGTCTAAGATCTCCCGGGAGTGGTCGGCATAGGCCGGGCGCTGCACCAGGGCCGCGGTGTCCAGGACTTCGTAGAGCTGAAAGGCGATGTCGCGGTCGTTGAGCAGGGGGATCATAGTGTCTGCTTCTTGTTATGGCTCGTGGTGGCACGGCGCCGCCCGCCCCGCGGGCGGCCGCTCCCGGCCCCTCAGTAGCTGTAAGAGCGGAACTGGTCGCGCAGGTCCTTCTTGCTGACCTTGCCGGTGGCGGTGTGGGGAATGAACTCCACGAAGGCGCAGTCCTCCGGGATCCACCAGTTGGCCACCTTGTCTTTGAGGAAGGCGAGGATGTCTTCCTTCTTCGGGTCGGTCCCCGGGCGCTTGACCACGATCAGCAGCGGCCGCTCGGTCCACTTGGGATGGGGCACGCCGATCACCGCGGCTTCCAATACGTCCGGGTGACCCATGGCGGCGTTCTCGACGTCGATGGAGCTGATCCATTCGCCGCCTGACTTGATCACGTCCTTGGTGCGGTCGGTGATCTGCAGGTAACCGTGGGCATCGATGGTGGCGACGTCGCCGGTATCGAACCAGCCGTCGGGCAGGTGGGCATCGGATTGTTCCAGCCGGTAGTAGCCGCTGCACACCCAGGGGCCGCGCACCTGCAGCCGGCCGGAGGTCTTGCCGTCCCAGGGCAGTTCCCGGCCGCCTTCGTCGACGATGCGCATCTGCACGCCGTAGATCAGCCGCCCCGCCTTGAGCCGGTAGGCCATGCGCTCGGCGTCGGGCAGTTCCTCCATCCAGGGCAGCAAGGTGTTGAGAGTGCCGAGCGGGCTCATCTCGGTCATACCCCAGCCGACATGCAGGTAGACACCGAGCTCGTCCATGGCGCGCATCAGGGCTTCGGGACAGGCAGCGCCGCCCACCACCACGCGCTTGAGGCTGGGCACGCTGCCGCCGCGGTCGCGCAGGTGGTTGACCAGCGCCAGCCAGACCGTGGGCACGCCCAGCGCCAGCCCCACCCGTTCCTCGTTGATCAGCTTGGCCAGGGTCTCGCCGTCGCCCATCTTCGGGCCCGGAAAGACCAGCCGGGCGCCAGCCGCCGCCGCGGAATAGACCACGCCCCAGGCATTGACGTGAAACATGGGCACCACCGGCATCACGGTGTCGCCGGCACCTAGGCCGATGACGTCGCGCGCCCCGGTGGCCAGACAATGCAGCACGGTGCTGCGGTGGGAATAGAGCACGCCCTTGGGATGGCCAGTGGTCCCGGAGGTGTAACACAGCGAACAGGCGCTGTTTTCATCGAGTTCCGGCCAGTCGTAGGTCGCCGGCTGTTCGGCGATCAAGGCCTCGTAGCAATGGACGTTGCGCAACTTGGTGGTCGGCATCGCCGCCTGGCTGGTGAGCAGGACGAAGCCCTTGACGGTGCCCAGCTGATCCTGGATCTGTTCGAGCAGTGGCACGAAGGCGACGTCGGTGAAGATCCACTGATCCTCGGCGTGATTGGCAATGTAGGCGATCTGCTCGGGAAACAGCCGCGGATTGATGGTATGGCAGACGTAGCCGGCGCAGCTGATGCCGTAGTAGAGCTCGAAGTGGCGGTAGTCGTTCCAGGCCAGGGTGGCGATACGGTCGCCGCGCCGCAGGTCCAGGCCGGCGAGCAGATTGGCGACGCGGCGGGCGCGGCCGAAGGCTTCACCAAAGGTATAGCGATGGCGGGGATTGTCGGCGGTGACCGAAACGATTTCGGTATCGCGGAACACCCGCTCCGCGTAGTGCATGATCGAGGTGATGGTGAGGGAGTCACCCATCATCTGGCCGAGCATCGAAACCTCCAGCGACGCAGCTAGTGGACTGCCGAACGAGTCGCGAGAGTCTAGCACAGGGGTCCGCCCGGCTCGCCGCGGTTCGCCCCCGGCCGCTCAGCCGTGCAAGGTTGCGGCCTCGACCACCAGCTGCTCCAACAGCTCGAAATCGGGAATCGCCGCCGGCTCGCCGCCGCACTCCACCACCATCGCGGTGCCGCGCGGCGGCGCCACCTCCTGCGCCCGCAGATCGCTGTCCGACCCCAGCCGCAGGGGTCGGGGCAGATCGCGGATGGCCAGCCCGTAGAAGCCGCGCGCGGCTGCCGCCCCGATGGCGTTGAAGATCACCACTCGCAGGTTCCCGTTCGGCGCATCGACCTCGGTGCGGGCGATGCCTTCGTGCGCCAGCACGGGGATTTCCCGTTCGCGCCAGTGCAGCCAGCCCTGCAGCCAGGGTACGTCGGTCGCCGTCCGCACCAGCGCCGGCGGTTGGTCCACCACCTCGGCCACGGCGTTGAGGGGGACGAGCAGCGGCAGCCGCCGACCGGAGAGCGGCAACAGCAGGCAGTCGACCGCGGTGCGCAGCGGCAGCATCTCTTCCTTCATGCGTTCACCTCCACGGCTGCACCGCCGCAGCGCCGATTGAAGCGCTGCGCCAGCGCCGCCACGTCCCCGACGTAGTCCACCGCGCCGCGCGCGAGCACCGCCTCCGGCATGGCGCCGGCGATGCAACTGCGCGGCTCCTGGACCCAGACCTCGCCGCCGTGCTCGCGCAGGTGCTGGCTGCCCAGCACGCCGTCGTCACCCAACCCCGAGAACAGAATCATGCCCGCGCGGTCGCGATAGGTCAGCGCCAGGCTTTCCGCCACCAGATCGATGCTCGGCCGGTAGTGGCCGCGCCACGGCAGCGCCTGCACCCGCAGCCTGCGCTCCCGATCCAGGCGCACCCGACATTCCGGATCGACGATCGCCAAAGATCCCTCGAACAAAAAGCGATCGCTGCCGGCGACGTCCACCTGCCAGCGCCCGGCGGCGGCCAGCCAGCGGCGCAGCTGGGGCAGCTGGCGCGCATCGATGTGCTGGGCGTAGAGCAAACCGACGCCGGCGGCGGGCATCGCCGCAGCGACGAACTGCGCCACTGCCGCGGGGCCGCCGGCCGATGCAGCGAGCAGCCACACCCGGTCCGCGCGGCCGGTGTCGCCGCGCGCGGCCGACCACCACCGCGCATTGGCGATGCGCCGGCGCAGGCTTTCCCGCCACCGCCGGGTGCCGGCGTTCGCCTGCGCGCAAAACTCCGGATCGAGCTGCACGCGCAAGCATTCCGGGGCGGCGTAATGGCCGGGCGCGGCGGCGACCTCGATCAGCAGGTCGATGGCCGCCGCGGCGTCGCCTGCGGCCACCGGCGGCGCCGCGCAAAACACCACCACGTGGCCCAGCTCTTCGAGCGCGCGGCGCAACGGGGCGCAATCGCCCGCGCGCTCAGCCACCAGGCCCACGTTCATGCCGCGGCACTCCAGTGGCGGGCAGCGAGGCTGCCACGACCGCCAGCAGGTGGTCCTCCTGATAGGGCTTGCCCAGGTAGTGATCGGCCCCGAGCGCCATTGCCTTGCCGCGGTGTTTGTCGCCGCTGCGGGAGGTGATCATGATGATCGGCAGCTGCGCGAGGCGCGCCGTGGCGCGCACCTGGCGCACCACCTCGAACCCGTCCATGCGCGGCATCTCGATGTCGAGCAGCATCAGGTCGGGGGTGACTTCCTGCAGGAACTGCATGGCTTCCACGCCATCGCGGGCGGTGATCACCTTGTAGCCCTGCCGCTCCAGGAGCCGCGCCGTGGCCTTGCGCATGGTCACCGAATCGTCCACCACCAGGATGTTGGCGGCGGCTTCGAGCGCATCGAACGGAACGGCCGCAGCGCTCGCCGCCACGCCGGCGGCTCGCGGCACGGCATGGTCGACCAGCGCGTTCAGGTCGAGGATCGGCACCACCTGGCCGTCGCCCAGCACCGTCGCCCCGGACAGCCCACGCACCCTGGCAAACTGCGGCCCCAGCGCTTTCACCACCACTTCCTGGCTCGACTCCAGGGCATCGACCAGGACCGCCACCGGCTCCCTGGCGTCTTTGGTGAGCACCAGTGCCGCCCGGCCGAGAACCGCGGGCAGCGGCGGCTCCGGGTTGCCCACCAGATCATCGAACCGGCACACCCGATAACTTTTGCCGCCGTGCTCGAACCCGGCATCGGTGCGCCGCGACAGCTGCTCCAGCTGCCCGGCATCGAGTCTCACCACCCCCGCCACACTGTTGACCAGGGTGCCATAGCGCTCGCGGCCGGCTTTCATCAGCAACGCCCGGTTCACCGAGATCGTGAACGGCACGCGCAGGGTGAACTCCACTCCCTGGCCGCGGCGGGACAGGGGCGTGACACTACCGCCCAGCTGGCGCAATTCGCTGTCCACGACGTCCATCCCGATGCCGCGGCCGGAGATCCGGCTGAGGTCGGCGGCGGTGGAAAACCCGGGATGAAAGATCAATTGAGCCAGCGCCCGGTCGTCGCCCGGCGCATCCGCGCCGAGCAGGCCGAGCGCCAGCGCCTTGTTGCGAATGGCGTCCAGATCCAGGCCGCGGCCATCGTCGGCGACCTTGATGACGACATCGCCGGCCTCGCGCGCAAAGGTGATGGTTACCTGCCCGGTGGCGGGCTTGCCGGCGCGTTCTCGGTCCTGGGGCGCCTCTATGCCGTGATCGATGGCGTTGCGGATCAGATGCTCCAGCGACGGGACCACGCGTTCCAGCACCGTGCGATCCAGCTCGCCCTCGATGTTGCTGAGCATCAGTTCCACCGGCTTGCCCAGCTCGCTCGAGGTCTGCCGCACGATGCGGCGCAGCCGGGGCACCACGCGGGAGAAGGGGACCATCCGGGTCAGCGACAGGTTTTCCTGAAGATCGCGATTGACCCGCGCCTGCTGGATCAGCAGGGCCTCGGTCTCGCGCACCTTGGCCAACAGGGTTTCCTTGAGGTCCTGCAGGTCGGAGGCGGACTCCTCGAGCGCCCGGGACAGATGCTGCAAGGTCGAATAGCGATCCATCTCCAGCGGATCGAACTGATCTTCCAGCCCCTCGGCGGTCAGCTGTTCGCGCCGGAACAGGATCTGGGCCTCGGTTTCCATGCCCAGCTGGCGCACCTGGTCGTGAAAGCGTTGCACCGTGGTCTCCATTTCCTCGAGCTGAAAATGGAACTGCTGGAGCTGCTGTTCGATGCGGCTGCGGCTGACGCTGGTCTCGTCGGCGAGGTTGGCGAGATTGGCGAGGATCGGCGCCGCGATCTTGACCAGTTCGCGGGGTTCGTCGCCCGCCTGGCGCAACCCGTCGCCGCGCGACCGGGGACCGTGCTGGCGCCAAGGCGGCGGACCCGATGGCCCCGCCGCCGGCAGCGCTCCCCAGACGGCGGGGCTCGGCGCCGGCGGCACCGCCACGACAGCGGCCGCGACCATGGGCTCGGCGCAGGGCGGCTCTGGCGGTGCCACCGCCGCGGCCGGCACTGGTTCGCGGATCGTCTCTTCGGCCGTGGGCAGCGCTGCCGCGACGCCCCGCCGCGCGATGTGCTCGCGCTCCCGCTCGATGCGGTCGAACCACACCAGACAGGTGTCGAACAACGGCGCAGGCGCGGTTGCGGAGTCGACGCCCTCCACCAGGGTTTCGAATTCGTGGCACAGCTCGCCGAGCGCGGTACAGCCGGCCATTCTGGCGGAACCCTTGAGCGTGTGCAGGCAGCGCTTCAGGGTCTCGATCTGGCGGCCGGCGATCGCCCGCTCCAGCTGTTCGCACAGGTCCGCCGCCTCTTCCAGGAAGATGGCCAGCAGCTCGCCACCGGGTTCTGCGTCGGCGGCCGCATCGACCTCGGTCGCCGGCGCCGGACCCTCGGCCGCCTCCACCCCCGCCTCCGCCATGGCTCCGAGCTGCGCCATCAGCTCGGCGGTGATCTCGGGCGGCGGCAGCGCTGCGGCGACCGCGTCGAGCAGCAGCAGCAGCTGCGCGACGCCGCGCCGGAAGATCTCTCGGGCACCGGGGCGGCACCGTCCCGCGAGCAGCTGCCGCCCACCGGCGTGCAGCAATCCGGCCAGCCGGGCGAGTTCCGGCAACTGTGCCGAGGCCGCGCTTGCGGTCAGCTCTTCGAGCTCTGCCAGCACGGGCGCCAGCCGCGCCGCCGGCAGCCCGTCGGCGCCGGGGTGATCGAGCCATTCCGCGGCCGCCAGCAGCTCGCCGAGGCCGCCGGCCATGAGGGCCCGCAGCCGCTCGCGAGAGCGGCCGCCCGCCAGCCCGGAGCGGATTCGTTCCAGATCCGCCGGCACGTCGCCCAGGTCCGCCGGTGCCGAGGTGCCGATGGCTGCGCGACCGGCGGCCGCCAGCCGGGCCAGCACATCCCACAGCGCGGCCCCTGGCACCAGGCCGCGCTCGCCGTGGACGGTGAGCAGTTCCTCGAAGCTGCGCAGCGCGCGCGCCAGGCCCGAATCGCCGCTGCGCGCACAGCAGCCGATCAGGGTATGGACGGCTCGCGCCAGCACTTCCACGTGCGCGCCACTCCCAGCCGGGGGGCCGTCGCGGAATCGCTCCAGGATCTCGATCTGGGCCAGTGCTTCGTTGCTCAGCTCCGCCGCGCCGAGCTCCGATTCGACCGCGGCAGCGCCATCGGTGCTGACCGCAACGGGCTGCGGGGTCGCGCCAGACCCCGTCGCGGCAAGCGCTTCCGGTACCGCCGGCACCATGGCGGCCGATACCGGCGCGGCCAGGGCCAATAGCCGAGCGTGCGCCGCCGCGTCGGCGGGGCCCAGGACCGAGCCCCCCCCGACGGCAAATTCGTCCACCAGCGCCGGCAGCCTGGCGAGAACTTCGGCAACCAGTTCCGCCACCGCAGCCGACCAGGCAAGGTCGCCTTCCAGGATGCGGTTGAGCACTGCTTCGACCGCCCAGCACAGCGCTCCGATGGCATCGGCACCAACCATGCGGCCGCTGCCCTTGAGGGTGTGGAACCCCCGGCGAAGTTCGCGCAGTGCCGGCGGCGGGCGGGCGCCGTCGCCCGGCTCCAGCGCCAGCAGGGCGGCCAGGACTTCGCGCGCCTCCTCGATGAAAATGCCGCGAATCTCCTCATCCACCGGCTCCGCGGAGAAGCTCGGGGGTGCCGCGTTCGGGGCCAGTGCGGACTTCGCGTTCGCCGCCTCGGCACCGGTCGCCGGCTGAGCCTCGGCAACCGCCGACCCCGCTGCTGGGGGGGGCAGTACCTGAGGCGGCAGCGCCGCGCGCAGCCGGGCCGCCCGTTGCTCGGCCTGCGCCAGCGCCCGCGCGCCGGCGTCGCC
>JADLCO010000194.1 GCA_020847115.1 Pseudomonadales bacterium
CGGGCAAGTGGAAAGGCCAGGATCTAACCATCGTCAGCGCGTTCGAGGCGGTCGGCGCCTACGCCGCCGGCAAGATGAGCAAGGAGGATTTCGTCGGCATCGAGAAAAACGCCTGCCCCACGGTGGGCGCCTGCGGCGGCATGTTCACTGCGAATACCATGTCCTCCTCGTTCGAGGCGCTCGGCATGAGCCTGCTGGGCTCCTCGCAGATGGCCTCCCCCGACGCGGAGAAGGCCGTGTCCGCGGCCGTTTCGGCCGAGGTGCTGGTCAACGCCATACGCAAGCAGATCCGGCCGCGCCAGATCATTACGCGCAAATCGATCGAAAACGCGATCAGCCTGGTGATGGCCACCGGCGGTTCCACCAACGCTGTGCTGCATTACCTGGCGATTGCCTCGGCGGCGGGGGTAAGGTGGAGCATCGACGACTTCGAGCGGGTGCGGCGCAAAGTCCCGGTGCTGTGCGACCTGAAACCTTCGGGACGCTATGTGGCTGTGGATTTCCACCGCGCCGGCGGCGTGCCGCAGGTGCTCAAGATGCTGCTCGCTCACGGCCTGCTGCATGGCGACTGCCTGACAATTACCGGGCGCACCATGGCGCAGGAACTGGCGGCAATTCCGAACGCGCCGCGCGCGAATCAGGACGTGATCCGCCAGTGGGCGAACCCCATGTATGCGCAGGGCCATCTCGCCATACTCAAAGGTAACCTCGCGCCCGAAGGCTGCGTGGCCAAGATCACCGGACTGAAGAACCCTGTCATTACCGGCCCGGCGCGTGTATTCGATTCCGAGCCCAAGTGCATGGATGCAATTATGGCGAAGCGTATCAAGCCGGGCGACGTCGTGGTGATCCGCTATGAGGGGCCGAAAGGCGGTCCGGGAATGCAGGAAATGCTGGCGCCGACCTCGGCGCTGACCGGCCAGGGACTGGGCGAATCAGTGGGCTTGATCACCGATGGGCGGTTTTCCGGCGGCACCTGGGGCATGGTGGTGGGTCATGTCGCTCCGGAAGCCTATGTCGGCGGGCCGATAGCGCTGATCAAAGAGGGCGACTCCATCACCATCGATGCGAAAAAACATTTGATTCAACTCAACGTCACGGCCAAGGAACTCGCGGCGCGGCGCAAGAAATGGAAAGCGCCCAAGCCGCGCTACACGCGCGGCCTGCTGGCGAAATACATGAAACTGGTATCGACCGCGAGTCTGGGCGCGATCACCGACGGGGATTTGTAGCTCGGGGTTCGTGCAGGATTAAGCAAGACCCGCGCGCTGCGCGCGCCAACCCGGTGTTCCGTGCGGATGAAAAGCCATCCGCACGGACAGGTTTTCATCCGCGCAATATCGCAACTCAGCAACAATGGGGGCGGCTTTAGTCGCAACAAATAGACACCATGCCCAACCGCCTCGCCCACGAGACCAGCCCCTATCTGCAGCAGCACGCCGGCAATCCGGTGGACTGGTATGCCTGGGGCGAGGAAGCCCTGCAGGCGGCGCGCGCGCAGGACAAGCCGATCCTGCTGTCGGTCGGCTACTCCGCCTGTCACTGGTGCCATGTAATGGCGCACGAGTCATTCGAGGATACGGCCGTCGCAGCGTTGATGAATAAGCATTTCATCAACATCAAGGTCGACCGCGAGGAGCGCCCGGATCTGGATCAAATTTACCAGCTGGCGCACCAGATGATCAGCCAGCGTTCGGGCGGCTGGCCGCTTACCATGTTCCTCACGCCGCAGCAAAAGCCCTTTTTCGGCGGCACCTATTTTCCTAAAACGCCTCGCTATGGACTGCCCGGTTTCGCGGACCTGCTGCAGCGCGTCGCGCAGTTCTACCATGCCGAGCGAGAGCAGATCACGCGCCAGGGCGAGGCCGTCGTCGCCGGCTTCGAGCGCATGCAAGCTGCAAGTCCGGCGCAGCATGCGCAATTTTCTGCGGACCCGATCGATCTGGCGCTAACGAACCTGGCGGCCAGTTTCGACGCGCGATACGGCGGGTTTGGCGCCGCGCCGAAATTCCCGCATCCGACCGATCTCGATCTATGTCTGCGGCGCCATGTCTCGACGAGCGTACACCGTGGCGCGGTTGAAGTTGAACCTGGTGCCGCGGTCCAGTCGGGAGATCCGCTCAACATGGCGATCTACACCCTGGGCCGCATGGCGGTAGGCGGCATTTACGACCAGCTTGGCGGAGGGTTCTGCCGCTATAGCGTGGATGCGCACTGGCTGATCCCGCATTTCGAAAAAATGCTCTATGACAACGGGCCGCTACTGGCGCGTTACAGCGATGCCTGGGCCTTGACGCGCGATCCGCTGTTCGCCGAAATAGTCGAGGAGACCGCCGACTGGACCATGCGCGAAATGCAGAGCCCCGAGGGAGGCTATTACTCCAGCCTGGACGCCGATTCGGAGCACGAAGAAGGCAAATTCTACGTTTGGACGCCGCAGCAGGTGCGCGCCTTGTTGAGCGAGGCCGAATATGCCGTGTGCGCGCCTTTTTACGGACTCGACCGGGAGGCGAATTTCGAAGGCGGGCAATGGCATTTGCACCTTGCGCGCGGGCTGGATGACATTGCCGCGGCGACCGGGCAGCCGATGGCGACATGCAGCGGCCTTCTCGCCAGCGCGCGCGTCAAACTGCTCGCGGCACGCGAACGGCGCGTGCGGCCCGGGCGCGACGAGAAAATTCTCACCAGCTGGAATGCCCTGATGATAGAGGGCATGGCGCGCGCCGCGCGCGCGCTGGGACGTCCGCAGTGGCTGGCCTCGGCGCGTGCCGCGCTGGATTTCATTCGCAGCACCCTTTGGCGGGCGAAGGATGGCCGGGGACGCGCGCACCTGCTGGCTACCGCCAAGGACGGCCGGGCGCATTTGAACGCGTATCTGGACGACTACGCTTTCCTGCTCTCGGCCTTGGTCGAACTCATGCAAGCTGAGTTCTACAGCAGCGACCTGGAATTCGCGCAGGATCTGGCCGAGGCCCTGCTGGAGCAGTTCTATGACTCCGGCGCGGGCGGATTCTATTTCACCAGTCACGACCACGAAAAACTGATCCACAGGCCCAAACCGGGCTACGACGGCGCCACGCCCTCGGGAAACGGCGTTGCGGCGCTGGCGCTGCAGCGGCTGGGACATATAACGGGCGAATCGCGCTATCTGGAGGCTGCCGAGCGCGCGTTGCAGCTGTTCTATCCATCGCTTACCCGGCATCCCAATGGCTGCGCCAGTCTGTTGATGGCCCTGGAGGAGGCGATAGAACCGCCACGCGTGGTGGTTTTGCGCGGGCCGCAGGACCAGGTGCGCCAGTGGCGCCGCAGGCTGGACCAGACGTATTTGCCCACCACCCTGATACTGGCAGTCGCACCGGACGCGACCGGGCTGCCGCCGGTGCTGGCCAAGCCCCCCGTGCCCGAGGCGGTCAACGCCTGGGTATGTCAGGGCGTTACTTGTTTGCCGCCAGTGGAAACGCTGGAAGCGCTGTTGGATATACTCAAGACAGCTAAATTCGGGTAGCATGCCGCACCTAGGCATACCGATTACTTCCCAAGGACAAGGAGAACCAGTGAAAACCCTAACCACCTGTATATTCGTTTCGGCCGGATTGCTCGCAGCCTCAGGCAATGCGCTCGCTTCGGACGCACTCGCAAAGAAGTATAACTGCCTTGCGTGCCATGCCATGGACAAGAAGCTGATTGGTCCGTCCTAGCAGGATGTCGCAGCCAAATACAAGGGCGATGCCGGCGC
>JADLCO010000195.1 GCA_020847115.1 Pseudomonadales bacterium
GCCGGCGCAACTGTTCTCGCACTCGGACCAGAGCGTGCTCTGGCAGACGCCGCGCGCCGACACCAGCGCGCGCATCGGCTGGGGCGGGCGCCTTGCCGACATCTTCAACGCCAGCAATCCCAACCAGGTGTTGTCGATGAATGTCTCGCTGGACGGCGACAACGTGTTCCAGGCCGGGGTGGCGGTCGCGCCCTACTTCATGTCCTCGGGTGGCGTGGAACAGATCTGGCCGGTGCAGACCGCCGCCGCCAACTGCGGGCCGACGGGCGACTGGAACCGGCGCCGTTGCCAGAGTTTCCAGGCCCTGCTCGACCAGCCGCAGGCGCATCCCTTCGAGCGCGCCTATGTGGGCAAGGTGCGCGCGACCATGGCCACTTCGGCCCAGGTCGCTGCGGCGATCGCCGCCCATCCCGCGAACGACGTCCTGTTCCGCCCCTTCTGGGACGCGCATGGCCTGCCGTGGAACCCGAGCGACCTCGCCGAACTGCCGAGGCTGGCCGCGCAACTGCTGATGGTGGCGCGCGTGATCCGCGCGCGCGGCACCCTGCAGATGCAGCGCCAGCTGTTTTTCGCCGGCATCGGGGGCTTCGATACCCACGACAACCAGCTCGACGACCAGCCAGCCTTGTTGCGCGACCTCTCCCAGTCGATCAAGGCCTTCCACGACGTGCTCGGCAACGCCGCAATGGGCGTCGCCAACGACGTGACCACCTTCACCGCCAGCGAGTTCGGGCGCACCCTGACCAACAACGGTGACGGCACCGACCACGGCTGGGGCGGTCATCACCTGGTGGTCGGCGGTGCCGTCAACGGAGGCCGCATCTACGGGCGCATGCCGAGCCTCGCCGCCAGCAACAACCCGGATGACGCCGGCTGGGGCCAGGTGATCCCGACGCTCTCGGTCGACCAGTACGCGGCCACGCTCGCGAAGTGGTACGGCCTGTCGGACCTCGACCGCGACACGATCTTCCCGAACCTCATCCATATGACCGGCGCGATCCCGGCGATCAGCGGCCCGAACCTCGGGTTCATGGTGTAGGAAGGGTTTGAGCCCACTGCCGGTGCCGGATCCGGCGCCGGTCTCGGCGGCGGTCGACAGCGGTGTGGTGATCCCCAAGCTCGATGATGGCCATGCCGGTGCGAAGCCGGATCCCGGCGCCGTCGCGTCCGCTGGCAATGATCCGTTCCCGAAAGTCCTCAAGGATTTGGCGACGCCGGCAAGCTGTCCTGATCGCCCTCCTGATATCGTTTCCCGTGGGCTCACCGCCCCGGAAGCCCGCATCGATGCTCGAAGCACTCGCCCGCACCGCCTTGCTCGGATTTGCGCATCTGTTGACCGGCGTGCGCGCCATCTACGACGCGCCGCTTCCGGAGCAGCCGTGCGTCTATTTCGGCAACCACGTCAGTCACGGCGATTTCGCGCTGATCTGGGCCGTGCTGCCGGCGGACCGGCGCCGACGCGCGCGGCCGGTTGCGGGCGCGGACTACTGGGAGAAGGGCCTTGTGCGCCGCTACGTGGGCCGGCGCGTGGTGCGCGCGGTGCTGATCGAGCGCGAACGCGAAAAGCGCACCGAGGATCCGATCACCCAGATGTCGGCGGTGCTCGCCGCTGGCGACAGCCTGATCCTGTTTCCGGAGGGCACGCGCAATCTGACTGATTCGGATCTGCTGCCCTTCAAGAGCGGGCTGTATCACCTCGGACGCACGAATCCCGGACTCCCGCTGGTGCCCGCCTGGATCGACAATTTGCACCGGGTCTTGCCCAAGGGCGAGATCGTGCCGGTACCCTTGTTGTGCACGGTGCATTTCGGAGCGCCGATCCTGGTCCAGGACGGCGAGGACAAGGAGGGCTTCCTCGAACGCGCGCGCTGCGCACTGCTGGCGCGTCGCCCGGCCGGGATGGAGCCCGCATGAGCACCACCACCTTGCTGTTCCTCGGGATCTTCGGGGTGCTCGTGTTCGCGAGCGCGGTGGCCTACGGCCTGCGCTGGAAGGTCGCGGGTGGCAAGCCGCACGCGGTGATCGACAACCTCACGGACCGCATCAACGCCTGGTGGGTGATGGTTGGCCTGGTTGCACTCGCATTTGCCTTCGGCAAGACCGGCGTGATCGTACTGTTCGCGCTGCTGTCCTTCCTCGCCCTGCGGGAGTTCGTCACGCTGACCCACACCCGGCGCAGCGACTACCTCGCACTCGCGCTGGCTTTCTACATCGCGCTGCCGATGCAATACCTGCTGGTCTGGATCGAGTGGTACGGGCTGTACTCGATCTTCATCCCGGTCTACGGATTCCTGCTGCTGCCGATCGTGGCGGCGCTGCGCGCCGACACCACCCATTACCTGGATCGCATCGCCAGCGTGCAATGGGCGCTGATGCTCGCGGTGTTCTGCCTTTCGCACGTGCCGGCGCTGGTCACCCTGGAGTTGCCGGGTTTCGAGGGCCGCCAGATCCTGCTGATCGCTTTCCTGGTGATCGTCGTGCAGTCCTCGGACGTGCTCCAGTACGTCTGGGGCAAGCTCCTGGGCAGGCACAAGGTGGCGCCCGCGCTGTCGCCTTCGAAGACCTGGGAGGGGCTGATCGGGGGCGTGCTCTCGTCCACCCTGCTGGGTGCAGGACTCTGGTGGATCACACCCTTCTCGCCACTGCAGGCGGCCGCGATAGCATTCACGATCAACGTGATGGGCTTCTTCGGCGGGCTCGTCATGAGCGCCATCAAGCGCGACCACGGAGTCAAGGACTGGGGGCACCTGATCGCCGGCCACGGCGGCGTGCTGGACCGGCTGGATTCGGTGCTGTTTTCCGCACCGGTGTTCTTCCACATGGTCCGGTATGGGTTTGGGCCCTGGATGCGTTGAGCCTGCGCGGATGGTTCCGCAGGCCACATTGACCGCGCAGCGGGCCAGGTGGTGGTTGGGGAGACTCGCCACGTGGCCCTGCGGGCAACTTGGCCTGCCGGGCTGTCCGGGCGCTTTGCGGAGCGCGCCGGGAAGCGCGTCGTGTAGTACCCTGCGCAGCATCCAACAACCGAATCCTGACCGCCCATGAGCGCCGTCCGCAGCATCGTTTCCGACTCCGCCGAGCCCGCGTGGATCGCGCATTACATCGCCGGCGCCCGTGTGCCCGCGGCCGACGGCCCCACGAGCCCGGTCTACAACCCCGCAACCGGTGCCCAGACCGGCACTCTGCCGCTGGCCGATCGCTCCCAGGTCGATGCCGCGGTGGCGGCGGCCGCGGCGGCCCTGCCCGGTTGGGCGGCCACGCCGCCGTTGAAGCGCGCGCGGGTGCTGTTCAAGTTCCGCGAACTGCTCGAGGCGCGCGCGGACTTGCTCGCCGCGCAGATCACCGCCGAGCACGGCAAGACCCACAGCGACGCGCTCGGAGAGGTCGCGCGTGGCATGGAAGTGGTGGAATTCGCCTGCGGCATCCCGCATCTGCTGAAGGGCGAGACCACCGAGAACGTGGCC
>JADLCO010000196.1 GCA_020847115.1 Pseudomonadales bacterium
CTCGTCGTTCTTGCCCTTGGGGTGATAGACCTTGAGGCCCCAGGCATCGAAGCCGACCGAGCGCAGGGCATTGTCCAGCGCCGTCGAGACTTCACTATCGCGTTGGGTGAACTGGTCATTCAGATCGCGCAGATCCTCAAAGGCCAGCCCCTCAATCAGGGTGGGCAGCAATTCCCCATCACGACGTCGCCCAATCAGTTCGTGTTCGTAGCGGGTGCGGTGATCGCCGGTCACGCTGTAATGGAACAGGCCCACACGCCTGAGCAGCACTGACTCCACGCTCTGCATCTCGCGCCATGCCTGCACAAAGGTCTTGGCGGCTTCCAACATCCGCTGCGCGCTCGGGCGGAAGATGCGGCGGATTTCATCGTCGATCAGGGATTCATCCAGACCGGCTACCATCTGCGCCGCCAGATCGTTGATGTACTGCTCTAGCGCCTTGACGCGGGTCGGCGCTTCCAGCACCTGCTGTGTGGCTTTGGCGCGAGCGGTCTGTTCCTGCGCCAGTTCCTGCTGGTGCTCCTGATCGAACTTGGCCAGTGCTTCCGTATCGCCCAAGCCCACCAGCACCTCGCGCTGGATGGTGAGCGACATCTCCGGCTCTGCCGGCTTGTCCCAACCGTTCTTGATGCGGTTGGCGGCAACCAATGCGGCAATGGCCTGATCGTACTGGGCGTTCTGCTGGCGCAGCCGGTTGAACATTTCGGTCACGGCGCTGACGTCCCCGATGTCGTTCAGGGACGATGCGCCCTTGGCGGGTTTGGCGACGGCCGCAGATTTCTTGCTGAAAGGATTGACGTTCATTGGTGATCTCCAGATGGAATGCCGCCCACGGAAAGGTGGGAAACGCCGGGCGGCGTGGCGTTTGTTGAATGGAAGGCGGCCAGCCCCGGCCAGCGCTCGAAGCCACGACGCTGATCGGGGTTGTCGGCATAGGGAGCGAAGCCCTCGCAGCGGCGCGGCAGGTCACGCACCGGCTGGTAGCCGCGATTGGCGACCACGGGTTTGTGCTTGGGGCCAGCGGCACGGCACACGCCGCTCATCGATAGCCAGCTGCAGTCGGTGCAGCGGATGCGGTCGTCGTGATCGTCAGGATTCGCAGGTTGCGCATCGCTTCGCGCAGTCGCAGATTCAGACGGGACGGCCACTTTCGCGGGATTCGCGAGATTCGCAGCGACGGGGCGGGAAAATTGGAAACCCATCACACGGCCACCAGTTCGAAGGCCTCGCGGGCCGTGGGATGCTCGGCGGCGACTACCCAGCCGTGATGGGCGAGCAGTTGCATCACGCGCCGCGCGGTACCAGCACTGCGGATCGCTGCCGGCCCATTGCGGTAGATGTCGGCCAGCGGAATGGCGCGGCCCGGCCCCATCTTGTCGCGCAGCCAGTTCAGTACCTCCTGGGCGAGCTTCAGTTCCGCCGATACCTGGCCGGTACCCCACAGTCGCAGTGCCTCGCCGAGGTAGTGCTGCATTAGTGCCGCCGCGCGGTCGACGTGGTTCTCGCTGACATTGGCTTCGCCCTCGAACACGGCGAAGGTGCCGGCCAGACGGGAGATGTGTTCCGGCGCCTTGGAGGCCAGTGCCCGTACCGGGGCCAGTTCTCTGTCCTTGCCCAAGGCGTGCTCGATGTCGTTGTAGAGGGCCACCCAGGTACGCTTGGCGGCTGGCGTCAGGCTGATCTCAGGCGGATCGAGTTCGTGGTCGTCCTCCAGCAATGGCCACGGGCGTTCCAGCAGGTCGGTCAGCCGGGCGGCGTAGCGCCGGTATTCCGGGGTATGACCGAGGTCGGTTTCCACGTAGCGACGGGTGCCGGCTGTGGATTGCGGGAAGCTCACCAGGCAGCGCGCCAGGAATCCCTGCTCGCGAGCCAGCGGATCAGCCAGCAGCATCGAGGCGACGATGGGCTGCGCCATCAGATGCAGGGTGAGGCGGCGGCCGTAGTAGGTGCCAGAACCATCACCAACACGCACCCGGTCGAATTCGCCGCGATCCCACAGGCGGGACAGCGTGGTCAGGGTGCCGAGCTTCTTCTCGCTGCTCATCGCGTGGCCGCCGAGCAGTTGGCCGGCTTCGTCGTTGATCAGCCCGATGGAGGGCAGGCCGTGGGCCAGTTGCCGTTGCAATGCCTCGGAGGTCGGCTCCGAGACGATGAGCATCGGCATGATCGGTGCCGTGGGTTTATCGAGTTCGGCCAGCTTGGCTTGGCGGGCCTCGGTCGAAAGTTTCTTGTCGCCAAGGATGCGCTTGGCCTGCGCCTCGAAAAGCTGGGCGGCCATTTCGTACTGTTCGCGCTCGCTGGCGTATTGCTGCATCAGTAGGCGCTGCCGGGCACGCACTGGCTGGAGCGCCCAACTGTCACCGGCCGATTTGCGCTCGCCGGATTCGCCCAGGGTGAGGAAGAATTCGGACAGCGGTGACACCCGGCCATCGACGATTACGTTGGCGTGCGGCTGTGCCACCTGGACCATCGCGGCGAGGATGGACTGACCGATGAGTGCCGTTGGGGCCTGGATGACCTCGTGCATCCGGGCGACCACCGCGCTGCCGACGCTACCGAGTGCCTGGACCGGGAATGGTGTCGGCGGATCGAGCTCCCGGGTCAGGGGCATCGGGTCCGGACATTCGTCCTCAGCCCAGGCGGGGCGGGGGATGGCGTTGGTGGTCACCATTACGCCGGCCCTGCGGTGGATTCGGCCAGATGGCGCTCGATGAACACCAGGATGTCCTGCCGGCGATATCGCACGCAGCGACCGACGCGCACAAACGGCAGGTGCGGACGGCCCTTGACGCGCCAGCAGGCCAGTGTGGCCGGCTGAATCTTGAGGAGTTGTGCTGCCTCGTCCTCGGTGAGGAGGACAGGGTCCGCTACCGTGTGGGTGCGGCGAACTTGGTGGGTGCCCATCTGTCTGCGCTGCCTTTCATCGTGGGACGCATTTCTGCGTCGATGAAGGTCAGCCTACAGAGGGCGTTCGGATGAATAGCGCTAAACGTCCGGGAGGTCTCGCAGCTTGCGTTTCAGGCTATCGATGGCGATGGAGTCGACGAGGTTTTTGGTCAAATCGGTGTATTCGAGGCGGCCGTCGTACTGACCAAACCCGTCGAATCGAATGCCCTCAACGTCTTCTCCGATCCACTCCTCGATCTTGGCCAATACCGCTTCAGGCTTCTTGCTGCGC
>JADLCO010000197.1 GCA_020847115.1 Pseudomonadales bacterium
ATCGCCGCGGACCAGTGGCAGGTGCTCGATGCTCTCACCCGGCTGCTGCCGGAGCTGGCGGCGCGCCTGGAGCTGGTGTTCCAGCGCCACGGCCAGTGCGATTTCACCGCCATCGCCCTGGCCGCATTGCGCGCCCTGGGCGGCGACGAGGAACCCAGCGATCTGGCGCTGCATCTCGATTACCGGCTGCGCCACATCCTGGTGGACGAATGCCAGGACACCTCCGGGGTGCAGTTCGATCTGCTGCGCCGCCTCACCGCCGGCTGGCAGGACGGCGACGGCCGCACCCTGTTCCTGGTGGGCGACGGCATGCAGTCGCTGTACGGCTTCCGCGACGCCAACGTCGGGCTGTTCCTCGACAGCCGCCGCCATCCGCTGGGTGCGATCCGCCTGCAGCCGCTCGACCTGAGCGCCAACTTCCGCTCCCAGGCGCGGCTCATCGACTGGTGCAACCGCATCTTCGCCAGCGCCTTTCCCGCGCGGGAAGACCCGAGTCGCGGCGCGGTGCCTTATGCGCCGGCGCTCGCGGTGCGCCCGCCGTTACCCGGCACCGCGGTGCACATCGATGTCCTCGACGCCAGCGCCGATGCCAGCGCCGTGGCAGAGCTGGCCGCCGAGCGCGCCGTGCAGGCGCTGGCGCGGCCGGGCACGGTGGCGATCCTGGTGCGCAGCCGCCCCCACCTGCGCGCCATCCTGCCGGCGCTGCGCCGGCGCGGTCTGCACTGGCAGGCCACCGATATCGACCGACTCGGCGAACGCATGGCAGTGATCGATCTGCTGTCGCTGACCCGCGCCCTGCTCAGCCCCGGCGATCGCATCGCCTGGCTGGCAATCCTGCGCGCCCCCTGGTGCGGCCTGGAACACGCCGATCTGCTGGCGCTGGCCGATGTCGAGGCCGGCGAGTTGCGGGCGCCGCTGCTGCCGCGCATCGCGCGCTGGGCCGACAACCCGCGCCTCAGTCCCGGCGGGCGCGCGATCCTCGAACGGGTGGCGCCGATCCTGGTCGAGGCCTGGGCACAGCGTGGCCGCAAACCCTTGCGCACCCGGGTGGAGGGTGCCTGGATCGCGCTGGGCGGCCCCGCGGCACTGCTCGAGCCCGCTGATCTGCAGCCCTGCGCACAGTATTTTTCCCTGCTGGAACAGGCCGCCGACCAAGCCCGCGACGACTGGCCCGGGTTCGCGGCCCGGGTGCAGGAGGGCTATGTGGCGCCCAGCGCGGGCGTGGATGCGCGGCTGCACATCCTCACCCTGCACAAGGCCAAGGGGCTGGAATTCGATACCGTTATCCTGCCCGCGCTGGAGCGGCGCGGGCGCAACGACGAGCTGGAATTGCTGCTGTGGCGCGAGCGCGTCACCGCCACCGGCCACCGCGACCTGCTGATCTCGCCACCGCAGCGCAGTGGCGACGCCCGCGACCCGCTCTATGCCTGGCTCGCGCGCGAGGAAAAATTCGCCCGCCGCCTCGAAAACGCCCGCACCCTCTACGTCGGCTGCACACGCGCGCGCGAACGCCTCGATCTGATCTTCCGCCTGCCGCAAAACGGCGCGCCGCCGGAGGACTCCCTGCTGGCGCGAATCTGGCCCGCGCTGGAACCCGAACTCGCCAATCCCGGCCCGGAAACCGAGGTCGTCCGCCACTCGCCACCGCCACCGCCACCGCCACCGCCGCAGACCGCGGACGCCGCGCCGCTGCCGGTGCTGACCCGGGGCGTGCGCCTGCCGCCGGGCTGGCAGCCGCCGCCCTGGCCGGCAGACCGCGTCCGCCACGACACCAGCGCGGTCCCCAGCCATTCCACGCTAGAGGACGACGTCCCCCTGGCCCGCCTCGCCGGCACCATCTTCCACCGCAGCGTCCGCCAGCTGCTGCGTGAGGGCGCGGCGCGCTGGGATGCCGCGCGCATCGACCGCCAGCAACGGGTCTGGCATGGCGAACTGGCCGCCGCCGGCCACACCGGCGCAGCGCTGGAACAGGGCGTCGCCCGCATTCGCCGCGGGCTCGAAAACCTGCTCGGCGACCCCCGCGGCCGCTGGCTGCTCGCCGACCACGGCGACGGCGGTGCCGAATTGGAACTGGGTTACCGGGAGGACACCGGAAGCGCGCGCATCGCCATCATCGACCGCACCTTCGTCGCCGCCGGCGTGCGCTGGATCATCGACTACAAGCTCGCCGAACCCGGCGCCGGCGAATCGCTGCCGGCCTTTCTCGCCCGCCAGCGCGAGCTCTACGGGGCTCAGCTCGCGCGCTATGCCCGACTGTTTAGCGACCAGGGAGAGGGGCAGGTGCGGACCGCCCTGTACTTTCCCCTGCTTGCCCACCTGGAGGTCTGCTCCGAGTAACTGCCGGTGGGGCAGCGATCTGCCGGCGGCGACCTGCTAAAATCCGTGGTCCGTTACGCAACCGCACCGGCGCCTGGCCGGCAATCAGTCCCCGATGATCGACAAAGCCCTGGAAAATCTCAATGTCGAAGCGCAGCAGGTTCTGCTCACGCCCGACGACCTCAAGCGCGACCTGCCCATGACCGAGGCCGCCGCGGCCACCGTGGTGCGCGGCCGAAGCACGGTGCAGAGCATCCTCGACCGCCAGGATCACCGGCTGATGATCGTGGTCGGGCCCTGCTCCATCCACGACGTCGAGGCGGCGATGGATTACGCCCACCGGCTGCGCGAGTTGGCCACTGCGGTCGCCGACACCTTGTTCATCGTGATGCGGGTCTATTTCGAGAAGCCGCGGACCACTGTCGGCTGGAAGGGCCTGATCAACGACCCCCATCTCGACGACTCCTTCTGCATCGAAGAGGGCCTGCACATCGGCCGGCGCCTGCTGCTCGACATCGCCGAGCTGGGCCTGCCGGCCGCCACCGAGGCGCTCGACCCGATCTCGCCGCAATACCTGCAGGATCTGATCTCCTGGTCGGCGATCGGCGCCCGCACCACCGAATCCCAGACCCACCGGGAGATGGCCAGCGGCCTCACCTCGGCGGTCGGCTTCAAGAACGGCACCGACGGCAGCCTGACGGTGGCGATCAACGCCCTGCAGTCGGTGAGCAAGCCCCATCATTTCCTGGGTATCAACGGCGAGGGCCGCGTCGCCATCATCAAGACCCGCGGCAACCCCTATGCCCACATCGTGCTGCGCGGCGGCGACGGCAAGCCCAACTATGATTCGGTAAGCGTGTCGCTGTGCGAACAGGCACTGCTCAAGGCCGGCGTCGCCGCCAACATCATGGTCGACTGCAGCCACGCCAACTCCAACAAGAACCACGAGCTGGAGCCGCTGGTGATCAACAACGTCACCAACCAGATCCTCGAGGGCAACCGCTCGATCATCGGCCTGATGATCGAGAGCCACCTGGTGGCCGGCAACCAGAAGCTCTCTGCCAACCGCGCCGCCATGGTCTATGGCCAGTCGGTGACCGATGCCTGCATCGACTGGCCGACCACCGAGGCGGCCTTGCTGAACATGCACGCCAAGCTCAGGGACGTGCTGCCCAAGCGGCGTTGAGCACCATGCGGAACCCCGCCGAGCGCTGCAACGGCCCCGCTCGGCGGGGTTCTTGAAAAACGCGGCATCCGCAACGGCCGGACCAGATCTCAGGGCTGCGGCCGAAACAGGCCGCCGAGCTGCGCCAGGGCGCGCACCCTGGCGACTGGGCCGACGCCAAAGTTGCCTTCGATCACACTCACCGTGACCTTGCCCTGAGCCAGCACCAGCGCTTCGCTGTCGGGATCGGCAGCGGCCGGATCGCCGGCGGCAAAGCTGATGCCGGGCAGCGCCGCGTCGATACCCTGGGCCTGAGCAGCAGGATCCACGGCAAGGTTGAGGACGAAGCGGGGCGCGACGGTGCTGTAGACCCCGATCGACGTGCGGGCGAACGGCAGGGCATCCGTCTCCTCGCCCGCGACAAACTTCGGCACGTTGATGTTGAGCCCGGTGCCGGCGGGCAGCAGCGGCTGCCGCGGCCGCTGATTGCGCTCCAGTTCCGCAACCACCCGCAGCACGACCTGTGCGACCTCAGCGGCCAACCCGGCGTTGTCGGTGGTGTTGCCATCGGCACTGACGGCGAGTGCCGGCAGCCCGCGGTTGAGGGCATAGACGGCGTTGGCCACGGTGCCCGAACTGGGGTTTACCTGACCGGTGTTGTTGCCTTCATTGGGACCGGAGATCACCAGGTCCGGGGCATGATGCCAACGCTCCACCGCCAGTACGTCGAGCCCGTACAGCAGGGCCGCCACCGGCGTGCTGTCGACGTAATGAATGTAGGACTCCGCGCTCGCCACCCCCACGCCCGGGGCCCCGGCCGCGGCCACGCCGCCGCGGCAAGCCTGCGCCAGCGGCCCGATCGGCTGCAGAAAGCGCAGCGCGGCGCCCTGGCCGCTCTGATTGCGGCAGGGAACTGACACCAGCACGTCGTGACCGGCCTCGGTCAGTTCCTGGTACAGCGCGCGCAGGTTGGCGGTCGCGCCGTCGTCGTTGGTGACCAGGATGTCCAGGGCCGCGAGCGGCGGCGCTGCCGCGGACAAAACCAACAGTGCCGACCAGCGGCGCAACCGTTCGATCATGGCCATGCTCCCCGTGCGATTGTGGTTCCCGAACGTTAAGCGCGCGCCATGACTGCGGGGTGACAGCGGTGGTCCCCGACATGACCGGCACCCCGCCCGGCGTTACCCGATAAAATGGCCCATTGCGAACTTCTCGCAGCGGCGGTGTGCGCAGCGATGGACATTTTTCTGGTCGGCGGAGCGGTCCGCGATCGCCTGCTGGGGCTGCCCGTGACGGAGCGCGACTGGGTGGTGGTGGGCGCCACGCCACAGTCCATGCGCGAGCTCGGCTTTCGCCCCGTGGGCAAAGACTTTCCCGTCTTCCTGCACCCGCAGACCGGCGAGGAATACGCCCTCGCCCGCACCGAGCGCAAGTCCGCGCCCGGCCATACCGGCTTCCTGTTCCACGCCGCGCCCGAGGTCACTCTGGAGGAAGACCTGCACCGGCGCGATCTCACCATCAACGCCATCGCCGAATCCCCTTCCGGAGAACTGATCGATCCCTACGGCGGGCAACGGGATCTCGAACGGCGGCTGCTGCGCCACGTCTCGGACGCCTTCGTGGAAGATCCGCTGCGGGTGCTGCGGGTGGCGCGCTTCGCCGCGCGCTTCGCCGCGCTGGGCTTTCGGGTGGCGCCGGAGACCCTGGGCTTGATGCGTGCCATTGCCGCCAGTGGCGAACTCGAGCACCTGTCCGCGGAGCGGATCTGGAACGAGACCCGGCGCGGCCTGGCGGCAGCGACGCCGCGCGCCTATGTGGAGGTGCTGCGCAACTGCGGCGCCCTGCGCACGCTGCTGCCCGAAGTCGACGCATTGTTCGGCGTCCCGCAACGCGCCGACTACCACCCGGAAGTCGATACCGGCGCGCACCTGCTGCTGGCCCTGGATCGCGCCGCCGAGCTCACCGCGGACCCGGGCGTGCGCTTTGCCGTGCTGGTGCACGATCTGGGCAAGGGCATCACCCCGCCCGAAGTGCTGCCGCGCCATATCGGCCACGAACAGAGCGGGATTCCTCTGGTGGACGCTCTGTGCGACCGGCTTCGGGTGCCGGCCCAATACCGCCGGCTCGCCAGGCTGGTGACGCGCTGGCATCTGCGCTGTCACAAGATTCGCGAATTGCGGCCCGATACTCTGCTGCGCCTGCTCCAGGAGCTCGATATCTACCGGCGACCGGAGACGCTGGAGCCCTTCCTGCTGGCCTGCGAGGCCGACGCCCGGGGCCGCGGCGGCGACTTCGGCCAACGCCCCTATGCCCCCGCACCCTGGCTGCGCGCGCTGGCGGCGCGGGTGCGGGCGGTGACCGCAGCACCTCATGTCGCCGCCGGACTCGGCGGCGCGGAACTGGCCACCGCCCTGGATGCCGAGCGCCGACGGGCCATCGCGGCGTTCCAGGAGGAAACGCGCGGAGCGAATTGACCGCCTTCGGCGCATCACTGATCCAGATCAGGATGAACCCCTATCGCCCTTGAAAATCACCACCGCGGCCCGAATAAGCCAACTACAGGGCACACTTCGCCGGGAGGTCCGCCATGCCACTGGTCCCCAAGGGTAGTTTTTTCGACTTGGACAAGATGTTCGACAATTTCCTGTCGCCGCTGCCGCGACTGGAAGCGGCCGACACCGGGTTCTTTGCGCCCCGGGTCGACATCCATGAACGCGCCGACCACTACGAGATTTGCGCCGAATTGCCGGGCGTGCAACGGCAGGACATTCACATCGAGCTCGAGGATGGCATCCTGACCATCACCGCAGAGAGCCGCCGCGACCAACGCGACGAAAAGGAAGGCCGCGTGATCCGCCAGGAACGGCGTTACGGCAAGTACATGCGCAGCTTCAATCTCGGCGGCGACATCGAGGAAGCCGCCATCAGCGCCAACTTCGACAACGGCATCCTCCGGGTCTCGGTGCCCAAGGCCAAGGAGGCCAAGCCCCGGCAGCGCCGCATCGAAATCGGCTGATCGCCCGACCGCCGGCAGGGTTCAGGGCGCGGCTGCCGGCCAACAAAACGCCACCGGCCACAGCGGCTGATCGGGAAAGCCGAGTTCGGACGCCAACTCCCGGTACGATTTATGGCGATCGGGATGCCGGGCATCGGGCGCCAGGTCGGCCAGGGGGCGCAGCACGAAAGCGTAGCGGAGGATCTCGTCGCGCGGCAGTTGCACGCCATCGATCACGCCCCGGCAGTCGCCGTAGGTGAGGATGTCGATGTCGAGGGTGCGCGAGCAGAACTTCGCTGCGCCGCGCTGCCGCTGATTAGCCTCCTCGATGGCCCGCAGCTCGCGGGCAAGGGCGCCCACCGCCAAACCGGTATCGATGCCGACCACCAGATTCAGGAAGTTGTCCCCCGCAAAACCGACCGCGGGGCTTTCGTAGACCGGCGACAGCGCCAAGTGGCCAAACCGTGCGGCGAGCGCGTCGAGCGCCGCGGCCAGGTGGCGGCGCGCGTCGATGTTCGAACCCAGGCTCAGGAAAACCCGCGGCATCAGGGCCGCGCCCCGCGCTCGATGACGATGCCCACGTCCCGGGCGCCGCGCAACGCCCCGGGCTTGCTCAGCCGCAGCCGCAGCCAGGGTACCGGGAACTCGGCCAGCACCAGGCCAGCAACCTCCTCGGCGAGCCGCTCCACCAGCAGGCAGCCGCTGCTTTCGACATGGGCGATGATGCGCTTGGCCACCGCCTTGTAGTTCAGCGCGTACTGGATGTCGTCGCTGGCCGCGGCGGCGGTGATGTCGGTCGCCATCTCCAGATCCAGGGATACGGTCTGGCGCACCTCGCGCTCCCAGTCGTAGATGCCGATGGTGGTGTCGATGCGCAGATCGCGGATGTAGACGATGTCCACCGGGCGCTCCCTCATCGCGCAGCTCCGAGCGCCGGCAAACTGGTCAACGGCCAGCGCGGCCAGGCGCGGATGGCGAGGTCCTCGCCGCCGCCATGCAACATGCGCTGGCAGCCGGCATAGGCGATCATCGCCCCGTTGTCGGTACAGAATTCGCTGCGCGCGTAGCAGACCCGCGCCGCCCGGCTCGCCAAGGCCTGTTCCAGGCGCTCGCGCAGCAGACGGTTGGCGGAGACGCCGCCGGCAATCACCAGCGTCTGCAGTCCGGTCTCTGCCAGGGCGCGCAGGCACTTGACTACCAGCGTGTCCACCACCGCATCCTGAAAGGCCCAGGCGATATCGGCGCAGGTTTGGTCGTCGGGGAGCCCGGCGTCGCCGGCGGCCGCAGCGATGGTGTGCAGCACGGCGGTCTTCAACCCCGAGAAGCTGAAATCCAATCCCGGCCGGTCGGTCATCGGGCGCGGCAAGCGATAGCGACCCGGGGTGCCGCCGCTGGCCAGCCGGGCGATCTCCGGCCCACCCGGATAGCCCAGGCCGAGCATCTTGGCGGCCTTATCGAAGGCTTCTCCGGCGGCATCGTCGAGGGATTCGCCGAGCAGCCTGTAGCGGCCGATGGCTGTCACTTCCACCAGCTGGGTATGGCCTCCGGACACCAGCAGGGCGACCAAGGGGAATGCCGGCGGGTCGGCTTCGAGCATCGGCGCGAGCAGATGTCCCTCCATGTGGTGCACGCCGATCGCGGGTACGGCCCAGGCATAGGCGAGCGCCCGCCCCACCGCACCACCCACCATCAGGGCGCCCACCAGACCGGGACCGGCGGTGTAGGCGACGCCGTCGACCGCCTCCGGCGCGGTATCCGTGGCGGCGAGCAGTTGCCGGATCATGGGCAGCAGGCGGCGCACGTGGTCGCGGGAAGCCAGCTCCGGCACCACGCCGCCGTAACAGGCGTGCAGATCGATCTGGCTGTGCAGGGCATGCCCGAGCAACCCGGACGCGCTGTCGTAGATCGCGACGCCGGTTTCATCGCAGGAGGTTTCGATACCCAGAACGCGCATGCCGACCCTCACCGCAGCCCGGAGCATGATAATCGCCGCACCGCCGACGCGAAACCACCGGCGCAGAGACGCTCCCGCAGATGCTTTGCAAGCTGGGTTCCCAGCCGGTAAAATCCGGGGCCCACCACAACCACCCGATGCTTCGGGAATAGAGGATAGATGCCTTCGGTACGTGTCAAAGAGAACGAGCCCTTCGACGTTGCACTGCGCCGCTTTAAGCGCTCCTGTGAAAAAGCCGGGGTCCTGGCCGAGGTTCGCCGCCGCGAATTCTACGAAAAGCCCGCCTGGGCGCGAAAGCGCAAGGCCGCCGCCGCGGTGAAGCGCCACGCCAAAAAGCTGCAACGCGAATCGCGCAAGTTCCAAAAGATGTACTGAATGCCCGGGCCCGCGACCCCAGTGCGTCGCGGGCCATGCTGACCCAAGCGCAACCCCATGGTCCACGCCGATCTCAAGCAACGAATCGCCGAGGCGATGAAGGCGGCCATGCGGGCACGGGATAGCGGACGCCGCGATGCCATTCGCCTGATCCAGGCGGAAATCCAGCGGGTCGAGGTGGACGAGCGCATCAGCGCCGACGACGGTCGCGTCCTCGCCATTCTCGACCGCATGACCAAGCAGCGCCGCGATGCCATCGCCCAGTACGAGGGTGCGGCACGCCCCGACCTCGCCGCCCGCGAGCGCGCCGAGATCGCAGTGATTGCAGACTTCCTGCCGGCACCCTTGAGCGATGCCGAAATCGATGCCCTGATCGACGCCGCCATCGCCGCTACCGGCGCCGCCACGGCCCGCGACCTCGGCAAGGTGATGGCAGTGCTCAAACCCCAGCTGCAAGGTCGCGCCGATCTCGCCGCGGCGAGTACGCGGATCAAGTCCCGCCTGAGCTGAGCTCGACCGGAGCGCGGCTTCCGCGTCCGCCCGCCCCGTGCTTCAATACCGGCTGTATGACGGGCCGCATCCCCCAATCCTTTCTCGACGACCTGCTCAGCCGCACGGATATCGTCGAACTCATCGGCGAGCGCTTGGAGCTGCGCCGTGCCGGCGCCAACCACATGGCGCGCTGCCCCTTCCACGACGAGAAGACGCCCTCGTTTTCCGTCAACCAGGACCGTCAGTTCTACTATTGCTTCGGTTGTAATGCCGGAGGCAATGCCATCGGCTTCGTGATGGCCTACGACCATCTGGATTTCGTCGGTGCCGTCCGCCTGCTCGCTGCCCGTGCAGGCCTGGCGATCCCTCGCGAGGCGGAATCGAGCCCCGACCAGGGCACTCCCCTGCTGGAACTGCTGGACCAGGCACGGAATTACTACCTCCGCGAACTGCACGACCACCCCGCCTCACGGGTGGCGACGGCCTACCTGCAGCAGCGAGGGGTGAGCCCGGAGATCGCCCGCGAGTTTGGCGTCGGTTTCGCCCCGCCCGGCTGGGACGGCCTGCTCCGCGAGCTGGCCCCCGACGGCGCGCCGGAGCGGATCGCGCTGCTGGTCGCCGCCGGCCTGGTGATACCCCGGGACCCGGGCCCGGGGCACTACGATCGCTTCCGCCACCGCCTGATGTTCCCGATCCGCGACGTGCGCGGCCGCACCCTGGGCTTCGGCGGCCGAGTGTTGGGCGACGAGCAGCCCAAATATCTGAACTCCCCGGAAACCGCCGTATTCCACAAGGGCCGCGAGCTGTACGGCCTGTATGAGGCGCGCCAGCATCTGCGCGGCGACACGCCAATACTGGTGGTGGAGGGCTACCTCGACGTGCTCGCGCTGGCACAGTTCGGCATCCGCAACACGGTCGCCACCCTCGGCACCGCGCTCACCGAGGACCACCTCCACAAGCTGTTTCGCCACACCGGCGACCTGATCTTCTGTTTCGACGGCGATGCCGCCGGGCGCCGCGCCGCGCGCCGCGCCCTGGACATCTGCCTGCCCGCACTGCGCGACGGCCGCACCGTGCGCTTCCTGTTGTTGCCGGAGGGCGACGACCCCGATACCGCGGTGCGCCGGCTGGGGAGCGACGCCTTCCGCGAGCTGATGGCCTCCGCCCTGCCGCTGTCGGAATTCCTATTCCAGGTCGCCGGAGCGGATCTGGACTGGGCGCTGCCCGACCATCGGGCGCGCTGCTGCCAGCGCGCCCTGCCTTTGATCAACCGCCTGCCCGCGGGCATGCTTCGCCAGTTGCTGCTCAACGACCTGGCGGAACGCACCGGCCTCAGCCTTGACACCCTGCACCAATTCGGCGGCGCCGAGCCAACGCCGCCACCACCACCCCGCGTCAGCACCCAGCCCCCGGAAGCGCTGCGCCGCAGCCCGGCATCACCCCGCGAACCCCAGCCGCGGCGCGGCCACCGCATGCCGCTCGCCCATCAGTTGCTGGCTCTGCTTTTGCATGACACCAGGCTGTGCATCCCGTTGGATGCGGAGCTCCGCCGCCTCCAGCCGGACAACCCCGACTGCGAGCTGTTGCGCAGGGTCCAGGAGGCGTTGATGGCCAACCCGGACTATTCGCTGGTCCACCTGCTGAGTTATTGGCAGGGTCTGTACGGACCGGTGCAGCGCGAACTGCTGGCGCGCCTCGCCGCCAGCGATCTGGTGCGCGCCCCCCCGGGCGTCGAGCGCGACGATCTGGCCGAAGCCCGGGCGCTGCTGTCGCGCCTGCTGGAAGTCCAGGAGCGGGACCAGCCGCCTGCGGTTCGCTTGCGGTCCCTGCTGGCCCGGGACCGACTCGCCGCCGAGGACCAGGCCCGGGTGCGGGCGCTGATCCTGGAGCTGTCCCGGGAAAACCCTCAGGACCCCATGATTCAAGAGGCGAAACAACGAGTTGCAGTCGGGAACCGGAACGGATCCAGCGCGTCTTAGGGGTTGCAATCGCTGGCCGAAGCCCCCATTCATTGGCTACAATGCGCGGCTTTTATGACGCGCCCTCCACCGCAAGAGCGAGCAATGAGCGAAAACTTTCAGCAGCAATCCCGGATCCGTGAACTGATCGGCAAGGGCCGCGACCAGGGCTATCTGACCTACGCCGAGGTCAACGACCACCTGCCCGAGGACATCTCCGATCCGGATCAGGTCGAAGACATCATTCAGATGATCAACGACATGGGGATCAACGTGTTCGAGGCGGCGCCCGACGTGGATACCCTGCTGTTGACCAGTGGCGATGCCGCGCCCGACGAAATCGCCGCCGCCGAGGCGGCGGCGGCGCTGGCCGCGGTGGAGACCGAGCAGCATCGCACCACCGATCCGGTGCGCATGTACATGCGCGAAATGGGCTCCGTGGAACTGCTGACCCGCGAGGGCGAAATCGAAATCGCCAAGCGCATCGAGGAAGGCATTCGGGAAATCATGGCGGCACTGGCCGAATGGCCCGGTGCCGTCGATGCGGTGCTCGCCGAATACGACCTGATCGCCACCGGCGAGCGCCGCCTGGCGGACATCATCGCCGGGTACCTCAACCCCATGGATGAAGTGCCCTCCGCGCTGTCCGTGGCCAACAAGGCCGCCGAGCCGCCGGCGGCCGCCGCCAGCCTCGATGACGAAGATGGCGAAGATGAGGCGGACGGCAGCGACGAGGACGTCGAGGACGACGGCGGGCTGGACATGGAGGAAGCGCGCCGCCGCTTCGACGACATCCGCCGCCAGAACGACAAGACCAAACGCTCGCTGGCGCGTAGCGATCGCAAGAGCGCGCCGGTACAGAAAAACCTTCAGGAACTGGGCGAAATGTTCAAGTACCTGAAGCTCACGCCAAAGCAATTCGACCCTCTGATCCGTCAGATCCAGGACCGCATCGCCGAAGTGCGCAAGCTTGAGCGCAGCATCATGGTGCTGTGCGTGAAGCGCGCACACATGCCGCGCACCGATTTCATCGAGACCTTCCCCGGCAACGAGACCAATCTGAAGTGGGCCGCCACCGTGGCGCGGCGCAAACAGCCCTATGTCGAGGCGATCAAGAACCTGCAGGACGAGATCCAGCGCGTCCAGCAGCGCCTGCAGCAGGTCGAGAACGAAACCGGCCTCACCATCGCCCAGATCAAGGACATCAACCGCCGCCTGTCGATCGGCGAGGCCAAGGCTCGCCGCGCCAAGAAGGAGATGGTCGAGGCCAACCTGCGGCTGGTGATCTCGATCGCCAAAAAGTACACCAACCGTGGCCTGCAGTTCCTCGACCTCATCCAGGAAGGCAATATCGGTCTGATGAAGGCGGTGGACAAATTCGAATACCGCCGCGGGTACAAATTCTCGACCTATGCCACCTGGTGGATCCGTCAGGCGATCACGCGCTCCATCGCGGACCAGGCGCGCACCATCCGCATCCCGGTGCACATGATCGAGACCA
>JADLCO010000198.1 GCA_020847115.1 Pseudomonadales bacterium
GGCCGCGGCGGCAACGGTGAGGCGGATATTGCGCCGGGTTACCGGATCGTGGGTGTCCTTCATCGCCGCACTACACCACCAGTGCCGGGGCGATCAGCTGGTGGTCGGCGAGCATGATCGCGAACAGGGCCAGCAGGTAGACGATGGAGTACTTGAAGGTGGTCAGGCCCAGCGCGGGATCCGCGCTCCGGTACAGACGCACCGCCCAGTAGAGGAAACCACCGCCGAGCATCAAGGCCCCGAGCAGGTAGATCCAGCCGCTCATGCCCGTGAGATAGGGCAGCAGCGTCACCAATACCATCAAAATGGTATATAGGAGGACGTGCAGCTTGGTGTAGCGGTCGCCATGGGTCACCGGCAGCATGGGGACGTCGGCCTTCGCGTATTCCTCCTTGCGGTGCAGCGCCAGCGCCCAGAAATGCGGCGGCGTCCAGGCAAAGATGATCAGCACCAGCAGCAGCGCGTGACCGTGGACCGCTCCGGTCACCGCGGTCCAGCCCAGCAGCGGCGGGGCCGCTCCCGCCAACCCGCCGATGACGATGTTCTGCGGCGTCGCGCGCTTGAGATACAGGGTGTAAACCACTGCATAGCCCAGCAGTGACGCCAGCGTCAGCCAGGCCGTCAGCGCATTGATCCACACCACCAGGATCGCCATCCCCAACCCGCCCAACAGCACTGCGAAACCGATGACCTGCGCCGGCGCCAGCCGGCCCTGGGCCACCGGCCGGTTGTGGGTGCGCGCCATCTTGCGGTCGATATGGCGATCGACCAGATGATTGATCGCCGCCGCCGCCGCCGCGCACAGCGCAATGCCCAGGTTACCGAGCACCAGGACATCGGGAGGAACCATTCCCGGCACGGCCATGAACATGCCGATCACAGAGGTGACGATCATCACCAGTACGACATTGGGCTTGCACAGCTCCAAATAGTCGCGCCAGAGCGGCGTGTCGGCGCTCAATTCACCCTGCATCGACATCGATCTGCCTCAAAGTCCAGACTCTGGTCGCCAAGGTTACCAGCACCAGCAGCACCAACGCCGCCCCCAGGTTGTGCGTCACCGCCATCGGCAACGGCAGGGCGAGCAGCACATTGCCGATACCGAGTCCGATCTGTAGGGCCAAGGCCATCGCCAGGGCCACCGCCAGGCGCCGCGCGCCCGGCCAGACCACGGCCCACAGCATGCCGCACAGACCCAACAGCACCAGGGTGACGATGACCGCACCCAGGCGGTGGGCGACATGGATCGCGGTGCGCGCCTCGCTTTCCAGCAGGCCACCGAGATAGTTCGGCCCCACTTCCTGGAAGATGTTGAAGCCCTGCGCGGCATCCATTGCCGGCCACCACTTGCCATGACAGGTCGGCAAGTCGGCACAGGCCAGGGCCGCATAGTTGGAGCTGAGCCATCCACCCAGGGCGATCTGACCAGCGACCACGACGATCGCCAGCACCACCCAGGGCTTGAGCCTGCGCAGTCGCTGCGCGGGCCCGCGCCCCAATAGCCAAGGCCGGTTGCCGAGACGCAACGTCAGGAGCCACAACAGGTTCAACACGCCGATGCCGCCCAGCAAGTGGAGGGTGACCACTTGCGGCCACAGCTTGAGCGTGACCGTCCACATGCCGAACAGCGCCTGCCAGACCACCAGAAATACCAGCAACAGGGGCAGCCGTAAGGGATATTCCGGATCTCGCCGGCGGCGCCAGCCGATCACCGCCAGGGCCAGGATGGTGAGCCCGAGCATCCCGGCAAAGTAGCGGTGCACCATTTCCGGCCAGGTCTTGTCGGTCGCGACGGGTGCATCCGGAAAGCGCTGCTCCGCCGCCGCGATTTCGTGATCGGCGTTGGGCCACAACAGATGCCCGTAGCATCCCGGCCAATCGGGACATCCCAAACCTGCGTCCTTCAAGCGGGTGAACGCGCCCAAGCCCACCACCACCAGTGCGAGACAGGTGGCGGTCAGCGCCAGACGGAAGCCTGGTTTCGCGGTTGCGCCGAGCTGCTCCATGATCAAGGCTCCGGTGAGTATTTGAGCAGGTGATTGAGGTCCTGGAGCAGGTCGGCGCCGCTTTGCTCGGGAGTGAAATACAGCATGGCGGCGCCCTGGGGATCGACCACGAACACGCGGGGTTCGGTGGCGGCCCAGCCCATCCGGTCCGCTGCCGACCAGCGCGCGAAGCGCTCCGGTGCGACCCACAGCACGCGCAGCTGGGGATGCTCATCCGCGAGATAATCAGCGGTCTGCGCGTCCGGGGCGTCGCCGACGATGAGCAAGACGCGCTCGATCCGGTCCGCATTGCGGCCCAAGCGCACGTGAACCTGCCGGGTGAGGTAGAGCGCATCCCGACAGCCGGCGGCGCAGGGCATGGCCGCCGCGACGACCACCCGCCAGCGCGGCGGCAACGCCGGCCAATCCTCCGGCGCGCCGGCGAGCGATGTCAGCGGCAGGTCGGCCATCGCCGCCACCGGCGACAACAGGCGGCCATGGTTGCTGGTGCCCAAAACGCCGAGCAAGCGTGCCTTGTCGGTCTCGTTGCGGGGCAGTAGCAGAAAGCCGGCCGCCAGTACCACAGCCGTGACGCCAAGAATGATCCACAGTGGCAACTGCTGCCGCCAACCAGTCCGCTCAACCATGGGATCGCCTCCGGCGCGCGCGCCACCATTCGGGAAGATTGCTGTTGCTGATCACGCCCAACACCACCAACACTCCCGACAGGCCAAACCATTGCACTGCATAGCCCAGATGCTGTTGGGGCGACAGGCCGATCACCGGCCAATCGACATCGAATCCGGGACTTTCCTCCAGGCGCAACTGGTAGGGCAGCAGCGCCCGCCCCAGCCGCTGCGCCAACAGCTCGGGTGCGGGCTGCTGAATCACCTGCGGCCAGCGGTCCGCCGGCTCCTCCGGCCCCAGTACGGGAGCCATTTTGGCGGCACGATACAGATGGCCTACCAGCCGCCTGGATTTGTCCAAGGGGGGGATCGGCGTGGCGCGATCCCGCGCGTCGACACGCGGCACCCAGCCACGATTGACCAGCACCCAGGCATCCTTGTCGAACTGGACCGGCATCAGTACCTCGTAACCCGCACGCCCCCGACGCAGCCGGTTGTCCACCAATAACTGGTGGGCTTGATCCGGCAAACCGGTAACGAACACCCTGAGGTACTGATTGTCGCTCCGTGGATCAACCGCCTCCAGGGGCACGGGGTCGGAGTCCAAACGCTGCTGCCAGGTGGCCAGCAGATCGCGCTTCTCGTCGGCACGCCGCAGCTGCCAGAAACCCGCCGCGAGCGTCAGCGGCAACAGCACCGAACACAGCACGATCAGCTTGACATTCCAGCGCCATTGCACTCGCGGGGCTCCCGATCCGCGATGGGGGCCTAAGGGCATCTGTGGTTAAATTCCGCGACCACTTCCACGAGACGGCTCACGTGTGGCTCAAGGCACTCATCGTAATCCTGTTCATCGGTCTGCTCATCAGCCTCTCGGCGGGGCTTGTGTTCCTGCTCAAGGATGTCGGCAACCCACGCCGGCGCACCCTCTACGCCTTGGGCATCCGGGTCTCGCTGGCCACGGCCCTGATCCTCAGCATCGCCTGGGGATTTTGGTCCGGCCGGCTCAGCAGCACTGCACCTTGGGATCGCCAGCTTCATCCCGACCAGGTCGCACCAGCCCAGCGGCCGTGAGCCAGCCCACAAGCGGAAACGGCCAGGTCACCTGGCCGTTTCCGCCCCACCGTAGACCCTGGGGTCAGCCGAGTACGTAGACGAAGATAAAGAGCCCGACCCAGACCACGTCTACGAAGTGCCAGTACCAAGAGGAGGCCTCGAAGCCGAACTGGTCGTCCGGCTTGAAGTGTCCCTTGAGCCCCCGCAGCAGCTGGATCAGCAGCATGAAGGTGCCCAGGCAAACGTGGAAGCCGTGAAAGCCGGTCAGCATGAAGAAGGTGGTGCCATAGATGCCGGACTTGAGCGTGAGGCCCATTTCCGCATAGGCCTCGTGGTACTCCACATACTGAATGCCGATAAAGGTCAGGCCCAAGGCCACGGTGATCGCCAGGAACAGGTTGAACCGCGCCCGGTTACCGTGCTTGAGGGCATGGTGCGCGATGTGCACCGTCCAGCTGGAGGTCAGCAGAACCACCGTGTTCCACAGCGGCAGCCACCCCAGGAACTTGTCCCAACCGGGGAAGCCCATGTTTTCGTGGGGACCCACAAACTTGCCGCTACCGATGGCCTGACTCGGGGTCTCCATCACCGGCCACTGGGCCTCGAAGCCCTGCCACAGCAGCTGATTGGTCATGGCCTTGTCGCCTTCGCCACCCAGCCAGGGCACCGCGAGCATTCTCACGTAGAACAACGCGCCGAAAAATGCCGCAAAGAACATCACCTCGGAAAAGATGAACCAACCCATACCGATCACATAGGAGCGCTTCAATTGGGCGCTGGGCAGTCCCTTCATGTTTTCCTGAATGACGGTGCTGAACCAGCAAAAGAGCACCACGGCCAGCAGGACCAGGCCAGCCACCAGCGGTACGCCGGTTTTGCCCTGCACCGCCAAGCCCCCGCCGATCGCCAGCAGCCCCATGGCGGTTGCGGTAACCACTGGGTACCAGCTGCTCTCGGGAACGTAATAGCTACTCTCGGATGCCATCGATGTACTCTCCTGAAAAACCGGTTACCGCCCCCCGAGGGGCATCAATCGACCGCCGCCACCTCGGCTAGCTGCCGATCGGTGACATCGAACAAGGTGTAGGACAAGGTGATCGTCTTTACCGAGGCCGGCAAGTTCGGATCCACGAAGAAAACCACGGGCATGTGCGCATCCTCACCCGCCTTGAGCGGCTGGCGATTGAAGCAGAAACACTCCGTCTTGTGCAGGTATTGTGCCGCGTTGGCCGGAGACACACTGGGAATCGCCTGTGCGACCATGTCGCGGCCGGTGCCATTGCGGGCATAGAAGGTCACCCGTGCCGACTCCCCCGGATGCACTTTCTCCGCCTCGCCCGGGCCCCTGAACTCCCAGGGCATGGCACCGTTGTTGGTGGTGACGAACTGCACCTTCACCACGCGACTGCCGTCGATCTGCGGCTGTTCCTCGGCGTATTGTCCGCCGGTCTTGCCACCGATCCCGGTGATTTCGCAAAACACGTCATAGAGCGGCGGCATCACGAAGACTGCGAAGGCGAACATGACGGGCACGCTGAGCGCCAGCCAGAGTACGGTTCGCTTCACCGAAGATGCCGCCGCCATCGCCGCGCCCCTATTTCACCACCGGCGGGGTGGAGAAGGTGTGGTACGGCGCCGGCGTCGGCAGCGTCCACTCCAGACCTTCGGCACCCTCCCAGACCTTGGGCTCGGAAACCTTTTTGCCGGCCACGATGGTCGCAATCACGTTGTAGAGAAACAGCAGCTGCGAGGCGCCATAGATGAAGGCACCGATGCTGGACACCATGTTCCAGTCGGCGAACTGCAACGAGTAGTCCGCATAGCGGCGCGGCATGCCCGCCAAGCCCAGGAAATGCTGCGGGAAGAAAGTGACATTGAAGCCGATGAAAGATACCCAGAAGTGTGTCTTGCCCATGGCTTCGTTGTACATGCGCCCACACCACTTGGGCAGCCAGTAGTACACCGCTGCAGTGGACGAGAACAGAGCTCCCGCAACCATCACGTAGTGGAAATGGGCGACCACGAAGTAGGAGTCGTGATACTGGATGTCGGCCGGCGCGATGGCCAGCATCAACCCCGTGAAACCGCCCAGCGTGAACAGCACTACGAAGGCGATGGCAAACAGCATCGGCGTTTCATAAGTGATCGCACCGCGGAACATGGTGGAGATCCAATTGAACACCTTCACCCCGGTGGGCACCGCGATCAGCATGGTCGCGTACATGAAGTACAGCTCGCCGGCGATGGGCATGCCCACGGTGAACATGTGGTGCGCCCAGACGATGAACGACAGGAACGCAATGGCCGCGGTGGCGTACACCATCGACGAATAGCCGAACAAGGGCTTGCGCGAGAACGTCGGAATGATCGCCGAGATCACGCCGAACGCAGGAATGATGATGATGTATACCTCGGGGTGGCCGAAGAACCAGAAGATGTGCTGGAACAGTACAGGATCGCCGCCGCCCGCCGCATCGAAGAAGCTGGTGCCGAAATTGATGTCCATCAGCATCATGGTCACCGCACCGGCCAGCACCGGCATCACCGCGATCAGCAGGAAGGCGGTGATCAACCAGGTCCAGGCGAACAGCGGCATCTTCATCAGCGTCATGCCTGGGGCGCGCAGATTGAGGATGGTGGCGATGATGTTGATCGACCCCATGATCGAGGAAGCCCCGATGATGTGCACGCCGAAAATGAAGAAGTTGACCGTCGGCGGCGCATAGGTGGTCGACAGCGGCGCGTAGA
>JADLCO010000199.1 GCA_020847115.1 Pseudomonadales bacterium
ACTGACCGTGGGGTCGCTCGCGAATGGATGTCGGCGTCAGAGAACCGGCGACCTGCCGTTGCGGGCGATGAGGATTTCCTGTTAGGCGCCGTGCCCGGCTCGGCACGGTTCCCGCAGCGCCCGCCCGGGTTATGATGGCGCGGCCCGGGGACGGTGGTCGTTTGGCGGCACCGGAAGCACCGCGGCGAGATCGCCGATCGGGCCTCAATTCACTGCAAGGAAGTTTTGATGAAACTGCCACAAGCCATTGTATTTGTGATGATCGTTGCGTTGGTTGCCGGTTGCAGCAAGAAACCGGACGCCGATTCTCCCCTGGCTTTTGCGCCGGCAACGACACCCTACGTCTTTGCCAATCTGAAGCCGATTCCGAAGCCGGTTCTGGAGTCCTGGCTGGCATTGGCGGCACCCTACAATCAGGTTCAGGGCGAGCTGCTGGCAGCACTCCGCGCCGATCTGGCGGCGCTGCCCCCCGCCTTGCGGGCGCTGGTGCCCCTGCTGGAGGTCACCCAGGGCAAGCTGAGCTATGCCGGTCTGGAGGAAATGGGGCTGCGCCCAGACGGGCTCGCCGCCGTCTACGGAGTTGGCCTGGTGCCGGTGCTGCGCATGGCGCTGGGCGATGCCGGCAAGTTCCGCAAGCTGGTGGCCGACTACGAGCAGCGGCGGGGTGTCGCGCTGCCGGTCGAGGAGATCGAGGGCCAGGCGTATTGGCGCATCGCCGGCCCCGCGCCCGAGGTGCCCGCGCTGATTCTGGCCATCGTCGGCGAGCACCTGGTGGCGACGGCGGACCTGGGCGTCAAGGGTCCGCCGCTGGCGGAACTGCTGGGCCTGCGCCGCCCCGAGCGCAGCCTGCGCGACAGCGATGAGCTGGCCGAACTCAACGCTGCCTACGATTTCACGCCCTATGGCACCTTCCTGCTGGACAACCGTCGCCTCGCCGGCGCGCTGTCCGGCAAGGATGCCCAGGTCGCGGCCACCCTGCTGCCATCGCCCGCCTGCCAGACCGAGCTGGCCGGCCTGGCGGAGGCGGTGCCGCGCGCCGTGGCCGGGTATGAGGAGCTGGAAGCCAAGAGCCTGCGCATGAACGCCGTGGTGGAGCTGCGCGAAGACCTCGCCCGCGCGCTGCAGGCGGTACCGGCCCCGGTGCCGGGGCTGGGCGGCAGCGATCGCGTCGGCCTGGAAGTCGGCGCCGGTGCGCACCTCGACAAGTTCGCCGATTTCCTCCAGGCGCGCAGTGCCGCCATCGCCGCCGCGCCCTTCCAGTGCCAATGGCTGCGCGCGTTCAACGCCGCCGGCGACAGCCAGCAACTGGCGCCCCTGTACATGGCGGCCGGTTCCGTCACCGGCGTGCGCCTGGCCGTGACCGAGCTGCACTGGGAGGGCGTGGCGCCGCAAGCGCTGGCCGCCGCCGTGGTGGTGGCCTCGCCCAACCCCGGCGCCCTGATCGGCATGATGCAGGGCTTTCTACCGCAGCTTGCGAGCCTGAATCTGCACCCGGGAGGCGAGCCCCAGCGCCTGGATCCCGGTCCGGTCGGCGCCCTGCTGCCGGCGGCGGCCGAGACGCCCTACATCGCCATGTCCGAACAGGGCATCGGCGTCGCGATGGGCGGCGATGCGCCGCAGCAGCTGGCAACCCGGCTTGGAGCGACGGCTCCCGCGGTCCCGCCGCTGTTCCACATGGCCTACGACGGTGCCATGTATGCACAGCTGCTGCGCGGGATGCGCAACATGGCATTGCATCCCGGCCAAGCCGGCAAGGCGCCAGTTGGTCTCGACGCGGCTCTGGCCGAGATGCTGGCGGGCATCGACCGCGTCGACGTGGGGGTGACTGCGAGCGCGCGGGGCATCGAGCTCCGTGAACGGGTGACGCTGAAGTAGCGCGGCAGGAGGATATCCCCATGACGCTGGAGTTGCTTTACTGGCACTGGCTGGTGCTGGGCATCGCGCTGATGGTCCTGGAGATCTTCCTCGCCAGTTTCGTGGTGCTGTGGTTCGGCATCGGCGCCCTGGCGGTGGGGCTGTGCCAGTGGCTGGTGCCGGAGCTGGCGTTTGCCGCCCAGCTGTCGATCTGGCTGGTGGCGTCGACCGCCATGGCGGTGATCTGGTTTCGCTACTTCAAGCCGCGCATGGTGGACCACACCCGCGCCGGCATCGCCCGCGAGGCATCGATCGGCGAGGTGGGACAGGTCATCAAGGTGCCGCAGGACGGCGGGCGCGGCGTGGTCCGCTTCAGCGTGCCGCTGCTGGGCAGCGACGAGTGGGAGTTCATCTGCACCGAACCCGTCGCCCTGGGCGAGCGGGTGGCGATCCGGGAGTTCTCCGGCAATACCCTGGTGGTGGTGCGCGCGGGTGATTCCCGGGCTCAGCAGAATGCGTAGCGGGTTTTCGACCAACCTATAACTTTTACGATCGACAAGACAAGGAGTTCAGCATGGGTAGCATCTGGGTGCTTGGCGCGTTGCTGGTCGCCATCGCGGTGACCTTTGCCAAGGGCGTGCGGCAGGTGCCGCAGGGCAGCAAGTGGGTGGTGCAGCGCCTGGGTAAGTATCACACCACGCTGCCGCCGGGCCTGCAGTTCATCATCCCTTACATCGACAGCGTGGCCTACAAGGTGACCACCAAGGATATCGTGCTCGACGTTCCCTCGCAGGAAGTGATCACGCTCGACAACGTGGTGATCATTGCCAACGCGGTGGCCTACATCAACATTCTCTCGCCGGAGAAGGCGGTCTACGGCGTCGAGGATTACGAGATCGCGATCCGCAATCTGGTGCAGACCTCGCTGCGCGCCATCGTCGGCGAAATGGCGCTGGACGAAGCGCTTTCGTCGCGCGATCAAATCAAGGCCAAGCTCAAGGCGGGCATTTCCGATGACATCGCCGATTGGGGTATCACCCTCAAGACCGTGGAGATCCAGGACATCAAGCCCTCGCCAACCATGCAGAGTGCGATGGAAGAGCAGGCTTCCGCCGAGCGCCAGCGCCGCGCCACCGTGACCCGCGCCGATGGCGAGAAGCAGGCGGCGATCCTGGAGGCCGAGGGGCGCCTCGAAGCCTCGCGCCGCGACGCCGAGGCCACCGTGGTGCTGGCCGAGGGCACCAAGAACGCGCTGCGGCTGGTCAACGAGGCCGTGGGCGACAAGGAGTTGCCGGTGCTGTATCTGCTCGGCGAGCGCTATGTGGCCGCGCTGCAGCAGATGGCCAGCGCCGAGAACAGCAAGCTGGTGCTGATCCCGGGCGATCTGCCGGCCGCGGTCAAGAGCATGATGGGCAGCTTCAAGTAGGTGCGGATCCCGCGCTTCCGCTTGCGACGCGGCCAGCATGCGCACGGCCAGGGCTTGAGGGCAGCCTGCTTCGATCCGGAGACGCGACGCTGCACTTGACGAATTCCAGCACCCTGGCGACGGCCAGCCCGTATGCGCGGAAGCGTGTTTCAGCCCTCTTGCTGTGGAGGCGGATCAACTCCCGTAGCGTGCGCTGCAACTGTTCGATGTCGGTTGTGTGTCGGTCGAAAACGGCGCAACGGTATGCCATCAGCAGTCGCTCAACCCGGGCCACTGTCTCATCGGGTTGCGCGTACATGCTTGCGAGCAGGGCCTCCTGTTCTGCTGCCGCGCCCAGTAGTCCATGCGCCCGCGCGGTCGGAATGCCGCTCGTGACGGCGATGTCTGCGATGGATGTTTCCCGCAGATCCGCCAGAAAAGCAGCCATTTTCTGGTGATAACCGGATTTGCAGCGCAACCAGTCGAAGAGCAGATACTCCGCCTGCGACGGCGCGCCGCCGTCGTGGTCCAGGCTGCGGTTCAGGTAATGGTGAAGTGCGCGAAATTCAAAATTCGCGACGTTTGAACGTGCGGGGAAAAACGCGTTAATGGACACATTGAAGTCGGCGCAGAATGCTGCGGTCTCCGGAGCATAGGCATTGCGGTGGCTGCGGAACCTGGCAAACTCGAAGTCGACGAAATTCACCTCCGCACCCTGGGTCAGAATATTCGCGAGCTTCAGGTCGTAGTGCATCAGGCCGCGCGTGTCCATGACGTGGAGATGGTCGAGCAGGGTGCGCAGTTGGCGTCGATCAAGGGGATTAGTCCGGGGGTCGGGGTGCTTGCCTGGCATCTCGTTCAAGAACAGGAAGTGTCTGTCGCCACTGGCTACGCGCCCGAGCAAGGTGGGCGCTCCCGGAATACCCGCTGCGGGCAACAGGGCAAGGATTTCGGCCTCCCGGGCGAACGTTGTTTCAGGGTTGGTCCGCTGTTGTCCCATGCGGGGAGCCTTCACTATCACGGGTTCGGCGGAACCATCGCTTTTGGCAAGGTTGATGCGATAGCAGATGGCGTTGCGATCGCGAGCCAGCTCGCTTGCCCGTCCTTCCACTATCATCTGGATCGCGTCAGCGAATGCGCGATGGTCAATGGACACGATACCCGCGTCGCGCACGACGCATTCAACAGGCGCAACGCGCTGTTGGCGCGATCTGTGGGCAAGGTAACGGTCAGGCATTGCGGAAGGTCTGCGCGGCGATGCATTCCCGGGCGACCGCGATGTCGCCGGCGTAATCGATTTCCTTCCACCGGAAGGGAGCGAAATCGAAAGGTCTGAATACCACGTCAGGGTCCGCGATCAGTCTGCGCATGACGAAGAAGTAATAGGTGCGAGGTTCGTTGAATCCCCGTTGCATCCGCTGGTCGAGTGTCTCCACGAACAGCCCCGCCGCGTATGCCGAGAGTTTGAGTACGCCCGCGTACGCGCCGCTGAAGCCGGAGAAGTTGACGCCGAAACGTGTCACGCGATGATTTTCAGTCGCGATGTTGATTTCCTTGTCATCCAGCACGTTGCTGTCGTACGCCACCAAGCAGGTCTCTGGTGTGGTAACCAGCGCGGCTGCCAGTTCGTCCGACAAAACGATGTCGCCGTGGATGAGTAGCAGCGGCTGATCGAACGCGGCGCGCGCGAACCAGATTGAGGCATTGATCCCGGTGATATCGAAGAACGGGTTGACAATGATCCGACAGCCGTGGAGGAGCGGTGCGACGATCTGACTCCTGTACCCCAGTACGACATGGACATCGGGTTGCGCGTCGAACTGGCGAATCTGCCGCAGCAGTCGCGCAATCAAGGGTTCGCCGTCGATGTCGATCATACATTTCGGCAGACCCGCCAGCGCACCGCCCATGCGTTTACCCATGCCGGCAGCCAGGATCAGGTAACGCATGAGGATTGCGCGATGGTTGTGAAGGGGATCATTTCAGAGTGTCTTGGGCGAATAGCTGAAGGTTGTCTGGATCGAATAGTTGAGAGTATTCCGTGACGCGGCAGGATCAGCGGGCCGGCTTGCCTGGAAGCCGGTTCCGCCGGCGATGGCAGCAAGGCATTGCGGATCGATTGCGAAAGCGGGTTCGACACCGTTTTCCTGGATGTAGGCCCGTTTGGCCGCGATGCGGGCTGACAGTGCGTCGTGCAACGCGCGAAAACGCTCGGTGATGCTGGCGACGGCGCGCGGATTGTGCGTCAGCGCCGCCCGGAAATGAGCGGCCGCGTCCGGCCGCTCCTGGAATCTGAGCTCACCTTTCGGCCCGAGTTCGAAAAACTGGAGTAGATTGCAGTGGTTCCCGAGGTCCAGGCGGTACGCGTACATTTCCAGGCCGCGCGAGCTCGCCAGCAGGACATAGGTGTCATCTGTTGCCGCAAAAGCCTTGGTTACGCCGAGCTTCCGGTTGTCGGGCTGATTGGCGGTGAAGTTCTGTGAGAACACTATCTCCTGACGCTGCGTCAGCAGATTCAGGCCGCCATGCCGGAAGCCGCCCGGTTCCGCGATGCCTAACAGGGCAAGACAGGTCGGCGCGATATCGATCGTGCTGGCGAGATTCGTGCTGGTTCCCGGGGAGAGGGCCGGATCGCGAATCGCGAGCGGCGTCCAGGTGATCTGGGTATAGGGTTCCGTTGCGTGGACCATGCCGCCCTTGAAGCCGTGGGTCCAGTAGTCATCGCCGTGGTCGCCGAAAATGACGATCGTCGTCCTGTCGAGAAGCCCTTTGCGCTCGAGGATCGCCATCATCTCGCCGATCGCGTCATCGGCTACGCCGCAGGCTCGACGGACCTGATCGGTAAAGCTACTGGAGAATGGCGCCAGGGCAAGGCTGTGCTCGATGTGGGTGACCAGGTCCCAGGCGTAGATGGCGAATGGCGGCTCGTCGGTCAGTTCATCAAAACGCCGGAACAAGGTTGGAAAGTCGTTGGTGCTCCACACCGGCGGCAGCGCGTCGGGCCATGCCGTGAAACGCATGTCGCCACCGGTGTGGAAACCGTTGAGACAGATGAAATGCGCGTTGTAGCCACGGTCCTTGAGGATGGCGAAAAGATTCCGCGTATTTCCTGTTGGACTGATGCCATCGAACTCGGATCTGGTGTCGAATTCGAAATCATTGCCATGGAAAAGGTAGGTGATGGCCATCAGCGTCGAGGTTGCCGATGAGAAGAAATTGTCGAACACGAGCGCGTCCTGCATCAGGCGCCGGAGGTTCGGAAACGATGCTTCGAACGCAGCCAGGCTATGCCGCGTTATGCTTTCCAGGTGCAGGATCAGGAGGTTGTTGGGCATGTACGGTTGCGGGTCCGCGGATTGACAAAGGGATGAGGGTTGGCGGCACAGTCTGCCGGTGATTCGGTCCGAAGGCCAGCCTTGGTGTAGGCCCTGGATGGCAGCCTGGATGCCCGTGATAGTGGCGGGGCCGCTAATTCGCTAGACTATGCGCCCTTTTCGGACTCTCCGCCCATGCTCGAAATCAACCCCATCCGCAACCGACTCGAGGATCTTGCGGCGCGCACCGGCGTGCTCAGGGGGTATCTTTGACTACGCGGAAAAAAAGGAACGGCTGACCGAAGTCGAACTGGAGCTCGCCGACGCCAAGGTCTGGGACGATCCCGAGCGCGCCCAGGCGTTGGGCCGGGAGCGCTCCGCGCTGGCCAATGTGGTGGAAACCATCGATGTCCTGGAGCAGGGCATCGCCGACGCCGGTGAACTGGTGGCGATGGCTGCCGATGAGGACGATGCCGATACCCTGGCGCAGGTCGTCGAGGATGTCGAGCGACTCGAGGACCGGCTCGCCGAGCTCGAATTCCGCCGCATGTTCTCCGGCGAGGCCGACGCCAACAACGCCTACCTCGACATCCAGGCCGGTTCCGGCGGCACCGAGGCCCAGGACTGGGCGGAGATGCTGCTGCGCATGTACCTGCGCTGGGCGGATCGCAAGGGCTTCAAGACCGAGCTGGTGGAGGCTTCGGCCGGCGAGGTGGCGGGTATCAAGAGCGCCACCGTGCACGTGCAGGGCGATCACGCCTTCGGCTGGCTGCGCACTGAGACCGGCGTCCACCGCCTGGTGCGCAAGTCGCCCTTCGACGCCGGCAACCGCCGCCATACCTCGTTTGCCGCAGTGTTCGTGTCACCGGAGGTGGACGACAGCATCGAGATCGAGATCAACAAGGCCGACGTGCGCGAGGATACCTACCGCGCCAGTGGCGCTGGCGGTCAGCACGTCAACAAGACGGATTCCGCGGTGCGCCTGACCCACCAGCCCAGCGGCGTGGTGGTGCAGTGCCAGAGCGAGCGTTCGCAGCACCAGAACCGCGACAAGGCCTGGCAGATGCTGCGCGCCAAGCTCTACGAGCTGGAGCTGCAGAAGCGCCGTGAGACCCAGCAGGCGCTCGAGGACAGCAAGTCGGACATCGGCTGGGGCAGCCAGATCCGCTCCTATGTGCTCGACGATGCCCGCATCAAGGATCTGCGCACCGGCGTCGAGACGCGAAATACCCAGGGCGTGCTCGACGGCGGGCTCGATCCCTTCATCGAAGCCAGCCTCAAGGCCGGCCTCTGAGCTTTCGTGACGCCATGACCGATATCCCGGATTCGACTGACGAACACAAACTCATCGCCGAGCGCCGCGCCCGACTGGCCGCGCTGCGCCAGCGGGGGCGAGCCTTTCCCAACGAATTTCGCCGCGACGATTTTGCCGGCGACTTGCAGGAGGCATACGGCGCACTGACCAAGGAGGAACTGGAGGCGCGGGCTCACCGGGTCAGCGTCGCCGGGCGCATCATGGCCAGGCGCGGGCCGTTTCTGGTGTTGCAGGACATGTCCGGGCGCATCCAGCTCTATGCCGATAAGGCGGTACAGCAGGATATCGCCGCGCGCTGGGGACAGTGGGACATCGGCGATCTGGTAGGGGTGCGCGGCCCGCTGCACAAGTCCGGGCGCGGCGATCTCTATGTGCTGATGCAGGATTACGAGCTGCTGACCAAGTCGCTGCGACCGCTGCCCGACAAGTACCACGGCCTCGCCGATCGCGAGCAGCGCTACCGCCAGCGCTACGTGGATCTGATCATCAACGAGGAGTCGCGCGCGGTATTTCAGCGTCGCTCGCGGATCATCGATTTCATTCGCCACTACCTCAATCAGCGCGGCTTCATGGAAGTGGAGACGCCGATGATGCAGCCGATCCCCGGCGGCGCCACGGCGCGGCCCTTCGTCACCTACCACAATACCCTGGAACAGGAGATGTTTCTGCGCGTGGCGCCGGAGCTGTACCTCAAGCGCCTGGTGGTGGGCGGCTTCGAGAAGGTCTACGAGATCAACCGCAATTTCCGCAACGAGGGCCTCTCCACCCGCCACAACCCCGAATTCACCATGCTCGAGTTCTATCAGGCCTACGCCGACTACCGCGACCTGATGGACCTCACGGAGGATCTGCTGCGCGAACTCTGCCTCGAGGTGCTGGGCACCACCAGGGTCGTCTACCAGGGCAACCAGTACGACTTCGCCGCGCCCTTTCGCCGCCTGACGGTGCTGGAATCGATCCTCCATTTCAATCCTGGGCTGAGCGCCACCGCACTTGAGGATGTCGCCGCGACACGCCGCATCGCCGAAGGCTTGGGCATTCCCTGCAAGGCCTCCTGGGGTCTGGGCAAGTTGCACATCGAGATTTTCGAAAAAACCGTCGAGGGTCGCCTCGATCAACCGACCTTCATCACCGAATATCCCACCGAGGTGTCACCGCTGGCGCGGCGCAGCGACGACAACCCCTTCGTCACCGACCGCTTCGAGTTTTTCGTTGGCGGCCGCGAGATCGCCAACGGGTTCTCCGAGCTGAACGATCCCGAAGATCAGATGGAGCGCTTCCTCGCCCAGGTGCGGGAGAAGGACGCCGGCGATGCCGAGGCCATGCACTTCGATGCCGATTACATCCGCGCGCTGGAATACGGCCTGCCGCCGACGGCGGGCGAGGGCATCGGCATCGACCGCCTGGTGATGCTGCTCACCGACTCTCCGTCGATCCGCGACGTGCTGCTGTTCCCCCACCTGCGCCCCGAGCGCGAGGCCTGAGCGCTGTGGCGGAACCGCGCCCGGTCCGCCTCCATCCGTCGTGGCTGCGCCGTCTCGAAGCCGAGTTCGAGCAGCCCT
>JADLCO010000200.1 GCA_020847115.1 Pseudomonadales bacterium
CGGCGATCACTGCGCCGTCGCACACCACCAGGGCGCGCTGAATGACATTGTCCAGCTCCCGCACATTGCCGGGCCAGGCATGGGCGAGCAGCTTGGCGCAGGCCCCACTCGACAGCGCCGGGGGCGACGCCGCGGAACCATGGCGTGCCAGTGCCTGACGCGCCAGCGGCAGGATGTCCTCCGGCCGCGCGCGCAGCGGCGGCAGTTGCAGGGGAAACACGCTCAGCCGGTAGAACAGATCCTCGCGGAAGCGGCCGGCGGCCACTTCGGCACGCAGATCGCGGTTCGAAGTGGCGATCACCCGGACGTCCAGCGGCAGGGTCTTGCGTCCGCCCAGGCGCTCTACCTCTCGTTCCTGCAGCACGCGCAGCAGCTTGGCTTGCAGCCCCAGAGCCATTTCCGAAATCTCGTCGAGCAGTAGGGTGCCGCCATTGGCCTGCTCGAACTTGCCCGGGCTGGCCTGCACGGCGCCGGTGAAGGCGCCCTTCTCGTAGCCGAACAACACCGCTTCCAGCATGTTCTCTGGGATCGCCGCGCAGTTGATGGCGACGAAGGGGCCGCCCCCACGCGGCGAGCAGTGGTGGATGTGGCGGGCGAATACCTCCTTGCCGACGCCGGATTCGCCGCAGATGAGGACAGTGACATCGGCCTTGGCGACGCGCTCGGCCAAGGCCACCAGCCGCCGCGATGCCTCTGCCTCGGCGACCAGTCCGGTCGCCGGCGCCGGCGCCGGCAACAGGCGCGCGACGAGTTCCACCAGCACCTTGGCCGCGAAGGGTTTCACCAGATAATCGGCAGCGCCACGGCGCATCGCCCGCACCGCCTGTTCGATAGTGCCGTAGGCGGTCATCAACACCACCGGCAATTCCGGACGCTCGGCGTGAACCCGCGCCAACAGTTCGTCGCCCGCCAGCGGCGCCATGCACACGTCGCTGATCACCAAACGCACCCGGCGGCCGAGCTGCGCCAGCTCCGCCAGCGCGGTCACGCCATCGGCCACGGCCCGGGTCCGGTAACCGGCGACCTCCAGGGTCGCACACAGCGCCTCGCGCAGGCTGGCGTCGTCTTCCACCACCAGAATCAGGTCGTCAGCCATGGCTTACCGCCTCCCGCTCCGACTGGTGATTCACCCCGCCACGCCCGCCACTGGCCAGCGGCCGGGCGCACTGCGGCAGGCACAGTCCGATGCGGGTGCCGCGAGCGGACGGGTGTAGGCGCACATCGCCGCCGTGCGCCTGCGCGATGCGCCGCGCCATGGGCAGGCCCAAGCCGCTACCCGCGGGTCGGGTGCTGAAAAACGGGGTGAACACGCGCTCGCGCAGGGCCGCGGGAATGCCCGGACCGTCGTCTTCCAAAATCAATTCCACCGCGCTCTCGCGGCCCACCACCTCCAGGCGCAGCCTTGGCGCAGTGTCGGCGCAGGCCTGCAGGGCGTTGGTGGCGAGATTGAGCAGGGCACTCGACAACAGTTCGCGGCTGCCCTCGACGCTGGCGCCGGGCACGCGATTGTGCACCGTCAGGGTTCCACCGGCCGTCTCCAGCTCGGCCGACAGCGCCGCGGCGAGATCGTCGATCAGCCCCTGCACCGGGACCTCCCTGGCGGCAATGGCGAACCCACGCGCCCAGCCCAGCATGTCGTCAATCACGCCCTCGAGGTGGCGCAGGCGCTCCAGCGCCTGCGCGGCAAAGCGCGGCCCGGCCGCCAGCGTCGGGTCGGCCAGTTGTGAAACCAACAGCAGCGCTGTCGCCAGCGGGGTGCGAATCTGATGGGCGAGGCCGGCGACCATTTCGCCCAGCGCCGCCAGCCGCTGCTCGCGGTCGATGTGCTCACATTGCAATTGCCGGGCAGTGACTTCGGTGAGCAACAGGACCTGCCCGGACTCGGTGCGCCACGGGCGTCGGTGCAGGCGCAGATGGCGACCGTCGCGCAGCTCCAAGCCACCGCCATCGGTGGCGATGCGGGCCTCCAGGCGGTGCGTCACCTCGGCCCAACTGCGGCCCACCAAGACGCCGCCGAGCATGGCGCTGGCGACCGCGTTGCAGCAGCGGATGACGCCCGCGGCGTCGATCACCAGCACGCCGCCCGGCAGGGCATCGAGCAGTTGCGCCAGCCACTCCGCCAATTCATCGGGCAGGGTGCCACCAGCGGCCGCCGGCCAAGCGGCACCTTCAGCAGATTGCCGCGGCCACCCATGGTCGGCCAACAACGGCCGGGAAGCTTGGGGCATGGTGGTTTCCTCCACGTTGCCGGAACGCCGACAAGGCGTCTCACGCAGAGGTTATAGCAACCGTCATGCCAAAAAATTAACCCTTATTAATCAATAAAATGCGCGGCTGCCGTCAAATATCCGCCGCGTCCAAGCCGCGCGACAACCCGTACTTGCGCAGCTTTTCTACCAAGGTCGTGCGCCGCATGCCGAGCAGATCCGCAGCGTGGGCGACCACGCCACCAGCCTCTTCGAGCGCCTGGCGGATGAACGCGGTTTCGATCGAGCCCAGGTAGTCCTTTAGGTTCATGCCCGCGTTGGGCAACCGTACCGCCGCGGCATCGGCAACAAGAGTATCGCCCAGATCCGCCGCGGCACTATTCTCCGTACAGCCGTCCTGGATCTCCCTTGGGGCAACCCCGGGCGGACGATATTTGGCTGGCAGATCAGCGGCAGTGACCACGCCCAGGGGAAACAGGATCGCCAACCGCTCGATGAGATTGGCCAGTTCTCGCACATTGCCGGGCCAGGGCTGGTCGCACAACGCGTCGAGCGCGCTTTGCGCCAGCCGCACCGAGCTCCTGCCCTCCCGCTCGATGCGGTCGATCAATTCGCCGACAAGCAGCGGAATGTCCTCGAGCCGCTCGCGCAGCGCCGGCAGTTCGATGGGGAAGACGTGCAGCCGGTAGTACAGATCCTCGCGAAACTGTCCCAGCCGGATGCGCTCCTCGAGATCGCGATGGGTGGCCGCCACCACCCGCACATCGACATGGACGGAGCGGTTGCTGCCCACCCGCTCGAAGGTCCGCTCCTGCAGCACACGCAGCAGCTTGACCTGCATCGGCAGAGGCATATCGCCGATTTCATCCAGAAACAGGGTGCCGCCATGGGCCATTTCGAAGCGCCCCTGACGGGCAGTGATGGCGCCGGTGAAGGCGCCCTTTTCATGTCCGAACAACTCGGATTCGAGCAGTTCGGCGGGAATGGCGCCACAATTCAGCGGCACGAAGGGCCCACTGCGACGCGTGGACAGATAGTGGATGTTGCGCGCCACCATCTCCTTGCCGGTCCCGGATTCGCCAAGCACCAGTACCGTGGCGTCGGTGGTGGCCACCTGGCGGATCAGTGTGCGCACCTGGTTGATCGCCGGGCTACGCCCGACCAGACCGCGAAACAGCTCCGCCGGGCGCTCGCCGCCGAAATGCTGGCGGGATGCGACGGCGCGCTCCAGGGCGCGCTCGACGTTGGCATAGCGCAACGGCCATTCCACCATGCCCAGCACCTGCTGCATCCAGGGGCCGGTAGGCGGAGCAGCGTCAGCTTCGGTCAGCAACAGGATGGGCAGGTGGGGATCGCGCCGACGCAGGAATTCCACCACCCGCGGCCGGTCGCAATCGCCCAGCACCGCGGCTTGGAGAGTACCCTCGATCAACCCGGTTTCCCAGTCGTCCTCCGACACCGCCTGATGGACTTCTCTTTCCAGCGCGGCCAGCACCGCCGCGCACTGCGCTCGCCGTTCGGCGCACTTTTCAATCAATAACAGGGCACCCAGCGCCGAGGGTGGAGGTGTCGCAATCCTGCTCATGGAAACCCGCGATGCGTGTTTGGACCGGGAGGCACAATTTTGGCGGGGCCATCATCGCGACTGAATGGAGGTAAATCAAGCCAGTGGCTTGCGCTGCGGTGGCCCGTGGTCCGATGCTGCGCCAAGGCCGGGGCAGCAGAATCATCAGGGACTTGGCGTCACCGGCCTGCATCTGGAGCCGGTGTCGAACGGGCTTGGGCCACTTGGCGGCGGTGGTAACGGAATATGGTTTTTTCGAGCATTTCCACCAGCGCCTCACCCAGGTCGCGGAACTCCGCTTCCACCCAGGCGCCGACCGCGACGATGCGCACCGGCAGGCACAGGGGCTGGGGCAGTTCGGGGCGCAGGACCAGGCGCACCTCGCCCAGCGCGCCCACCACTGGCACCGGCCCAGTCGCCGGCCATTGCAGCCCGCCGGCGCTGATCCGCACCATCACCGGCGCGCGCGCGCCGATCTGCCGGGCCAGCAGGTCGCCGACCAGGTCGAGCAGCAGGTCGAGCTTGGCCTCGATGCGCGCCAGTTCCTGGCCGGCACCGTGACCCTCGCCGGGCTCGGCACTCTGTTGTTCGAGCAGGTCGAGCTGGCGCAACAATCGCAGGTTGCGCTGCCGGAGATCGGCGAGCCGGCCGGCATCCGCAGGGGTATCCGGCAGCCACTCCAGCGGCAGCCTGGTCTCGTACACCAGCGGCTGACCGGGATTTGCCGGCGACTGTTCTGCCATGACCCTCATCCTCCCCGCGCGTCTTCTTGCCAGCCTATCGCCAATCGGGGGCCCGCGCCGCCGCCATCAGCGTCCGGCGGCTCCAGCGCGGGTATCCGCGATCGCGCCATAGGCGGCCTGCGCGCGGCGACCGCGCTGGAACCCGGACAGATGCTCGCCCAACTCGGTCAGCCGCTGCCGAGCCAGCGCCAGTACCTGCTGCTCTACGCACAGCAGATCGCGGACCGCAGTGGCAAATTCGGGGGTGGCGGCGACCGGCCCGGTGGCGGTGAAGCAACCGGCGATACAGGCTTCGCGCACCTGCTCCAGTTCGGCGACCCGGTCCCAGGCACCCGCCCGGGCAGCGTCGAGCATGGTCTGCGCCAAGGTCAGTGCCGGTGTCAGATCGGCGGTCACACTGCGATTCATCACGGAAGTACCTCGGCGGCGATACCATCCCAGCCGGCCTTGATCTCTCCGACCAGGGCCGCCACTTCGTCGAGCTTACCGGCATCGTTGGCGCGATTGGCCTCCAGCAGGCACCGGATCATGTAGTCGTACAAGGCCGCCAGATTCGCCGCCAGGGCACCACCTTGCGGTAGGTCCAGCCCCCCTTGGAGCGCGGACACGATATCGATCGCGGCGCCGATATCCTTGCCTTTGGCCGGTCGATCGCCACGCAACAATGCGCCCTTGGCACGCGCGATGCGATCGAGCACCCCACCGAACAGCATCTGGACTACGCGATGAGGGCTGGCCGTCGCCGCACCGGCCTCCACCTCGATCGTGCGATATTGACTGAGCGCTTGTTGCGCAGTGCGGAGATTCATACCAACCTCGAACTATGGCTGCCTGTACCTGGTTCTATATAGCGGCCAAACCCGAAATTGCTGAATAGCGCAAGGGCTATTTCTGCGGCCCGCCACCGACGCCGGGCAAACTCGCCAACTGCTGAGCAAGAAAGCTGGTGGTGGCCTGCAAGCGGCCAACCAACCCATCAAGCACCGTGAATTGCTCGCGATACCGCCGCTCGACCTCCGCCATTCGTGCCACCAACCGCTCGCGCTGGTCGCCGATGGCGTCGATGCGCGCCTGAATGCCAGTGGTGCGTGCACCGATTCCGCCACTGCGGCCGAGCAACTCATCGACCAGGCTCTTGACTTGGGTGGCAAAACCACGACTGAAATTCACCACCCCGCGCGCGCCCAATGCACCGCCGAGGATATCGACTTCGATGCCTTCGGCGGCACCGGTACCGGTGAGCCTCTGACCACTGCCGAGCGCCGCCTGACCGCCGAGAGTACCGGCCACGTCTTCACCTGCAGTGCTGACCGCTGTGGCGAGACCCAGGTCCGCAACCGCCGAACCGGTGGCCGCAGACACCCGCGAATTGCTGCCATAGCGCTGCGAACCGAGCACCAGATGGTCGGTGTCGAAGGTCACCGCAATCGCGATCCCGGCTTTCTGCAGAGCGGTGTCGCCATTGATGCGGGCCTGCAATTCGGCGGCCAGCGCCGCGCCGCTGTAAGTGCCCGGCGTCAGCGTGATGGTACCGGTGGTGGTGCCATCCACGGTAATCCCGAGACTGTCGTTGATGCCCGCCGCGATGGTCACCGAACCGATGGCCGTTCCCACCATCTGCCCCTGGCTTGCGAGCCGGGTGACCTCCAGACCATAGCTGCCGGCTTTGGCAACAGTGCCTGCCTGTACATAGCGCACCAGGTTGTCGGTCGTCTGTCCGGTCACCGCGAACACCCGGCCGATGGCTTCGGGGTCGGCGTCGAGCACGGCCTGCAGGCGCTTGGCGTCCTTCTCCAGACGCCCGGTCTGCGGATTGGTCTTGATGCCGATATCGGCCAGTGCACGATAATCTCCTGCCTCCGGCCCCAAGGCGGCGGCCGTGATGCCCCGCAGCCGACCCAGGGTGCCGCGCACCAGGGCATCGCCGGTCAGGGGCGCGGCTTGCCGCGTTTCCGGGTCGTAGCGCGAGAGGCCGCGCAAGGTATCGAAGATCTGGTTGTAGGCCGCGATGAAATCGTCCACCGCCTTGCCGGCGGCACCGCGGTCGGGCGCGATTTCGAGCGTGCTGCTACCCGTCGCGGAAAGATTGAGCGTCACGCCCTCGAGTGTGTTGACCAGCGTATTGCTAGCGCTGGATACCTCCAGACCATTGATGCTGACGGCGGCATTCTGGGCCGCGCGCGCCTGCTCCAGGTGCGTGGCGCCGGCGCGAAACGACAAGGCGGAAAGCCCTGCGGCATCGTCGCCGTCTCCGGTCGGACCTTCGCTGGCGGTGATTTCGAGACTGTTGGCCGCACCGGTGTCGGTGGCGGCGAACACCAGCCGATAGCCGCTGGCGTCCTGAACGATGGACGCCTGCAAGCCAATCCCGGCGGCGTTGACCGCATCGCGGATGCCTTCCAATGAATTGTTCGCGGCACCGATGGCGACGGTCTTGACCGGCCGATCGGCATTGAGCTGAAAACCGCTGTAGGTGTCGGTGCCGGCATCGTAGGTGGTGGTGCCGAACCGAAACGTCAAGGTTCCGACGCCGGCATCGCCGCTAGCGATGGGCGCGGTCTTGCTGGCAAATGCCGTGCTCGCCAGGCTGTGCGCCGTGGCGAGACGGGTGACGTCGATACTGTGCTTGCCCGCAACGGCCTCGGCGGTGGCGCTCGCCGAGAGCACCGCCGAGGTACCGACGCTGACCTTGGGCAGGCGCAGGCTATCGGCATTGGTCAGCTTGCCGACCGCAGCCTGGAAAGCCGACAGGGCGCCCTTGATCGAGCCTATGGCCGACAATTGTGCCTGCAGGCGCGCCTCGCGCACGTCCAGGCGGGTTTGCAGCGGCTGGCGTTCGGCCGCGACCAGCCTGGCGACCAGAGATTCGACGTCCAGCCCGGAACCGATCCCGGAGGAGGTGATGGTGGGCATGTCATTGCTCCATATCGAGACGCCGAGCGCGGCGTCGGTCCTGGCAAGGCAAATCCTGCACCATCAAGCCTCGCCCAGCATCAGGATGCCGAGGCGCGGCACTTCCCCCTGCTCGATTCGCGCTGCCAGGGACAGTACCTCGGCGGACGGAATCTGGCGGATCACCTGGTCCGTCTGCGGATCCAGCACTTTCACTACGGTACGGCCACTGGCCGGATCGACGCTGAAATGCAGCTCGCGACGCACTGACTGGACGTAATCGTTGAGCTGTTCCACTGCCCGGTCGAGGCGCTCTTTCGGCGGCTGCGGCGATTCGTTGCCGCTCTCCGGCATTTTTCTGCCATGCGCAATGGTCGGTTGGCGAACCGGATCGGCGCCGCCCATCACCGCGGTAGCAGCCGACGGCGCCCCCAAACCTCCACCGGCAGCAGACAGTTCGTTGACATCGCTCATGATTCAGCCTCCCAGCACGAGCTGACCGCGACTTGCGAATGTCCGACAGCTCCTGAAACGGCAACCACCGGGGTGCAGCCGGAACCGCCCCCCGGTAGCACTTACCCTGACCACGGCGCACGGGCGGCGCCGTGGTCGACTGCACCTTTAGCGCAGCAGCGCCAGCACTCCCTGAGGCAGCGAATTGGCCTGCGACAGCATGGCGACACCGGCCTGCTGCAGCACTTGCGCCTTCGACAGCGCAGCGGTCTCGGCCGCGAAGTCGGCATCCTGAATCCGCGAACGCGAGGCAGATAAGTTCTCCGCGGTGGCCTTGTTGCTGGCGATCACCGAGTCGAACCGGTTCTGCACCGCACCCATGACGGCGCGCAGGTCATCGACGAAAGCCAGGGCCCCGTCGATCACCGAGATGGCGCTGTTGGCGCCCGACTGGCTGCCGATGTTGATGCTGCCCACAGAGGAAAGACTGCTCGCCACGTTGCTCGCGGACAACAGGGTGTTGCCGCTGTCGTCGCTGGTGAGGCTATAGGTGCTGGAAGCACTGAAGGAAACTTGGCCCCCAACTACCAAGCTGTCAGTGCCCGCCTGCGTTCCGCCGGTGGGGCCGGTGAGGGTGACGCCGGCGACATCAAGGGTCTCGGCGTTGTCCCCTGAATGCGTGAAGTCCTCTACTGAAATGTTGTACCCCTCGGCACTGGTTAACGTGATCGACGCCTTGTCCGAGGACAGTTCCGCAGTGATGCCCGTGGACGATGCCTTGGCGTTGATCGCATCGGACAACGCGCTGAGATCAGAAGCACTTACTACGTTGGCGGAAATCGTCTCTGCCGTACCATTTGCACCATACAAGCCGAAGCTCACGGTACCGGCAGCACTCAACGAACCGATCACTGCGGTGGTACGTGCTGTGGCGGTCACCCCGGTGGTGGCGCTTTGCGCATTCACCAGCCCGGCGATATCGCGCGCGGTGGCGTCGGCGCCCACGGTCACCGCCGCCGTACCCGTGGTGCCAGATACCGTAAGGGCTTGCGCGGCGACATCGTTGCCCCCGCCGACGCCAGCGGCAGCCGTCAGCGTGCCGCCCACGTTGGCTTTGGACGTCGCCTGGTAGGCACCGATATCGGTGGCCTTGGACGAGCCGATCGAGAAGCTGATCGTCTGGTTGGCATAGGCGCCGACCTGGAAGGTCGCGTTGGCGAAACTGCCGTCGAGCAGATTCTTGCCGTTGAACTGCGTCTGGGTGGCGATGCGGGTGATCTCCTGCTGCAGCTGGGAAACCTCTTTCTGCAGTGAAGAGCGGTCCACCGCACTGTTGGTATCGTTGGCGGACTGCACGGCCAGTTCGCGGATGCGCTGCAGGGCGTTGGTGACCTCCCCCAGCGCGCCCTCGGCGGTCTGGGCCACCGAGATGCCGTCGTTGGCGTTGCGCGATGCCTGATTGAGGCCACGGATCTGCGCCGTCATCCGGTCGGAAATGGCGAGGCCAGCGGCGTCGTCCTTGGCACTGTTGATGCGCAGACCGGAAGACAACCGTTGCAGCGAAGTGCTCAGCATGCCCTGGGAACGATCCAGGTTGCGCTGAGCGGTGAGTGAAGCGATGTTCGAATTGATGGTCTGAGGCATGATGCCCTCCGTAGTCTCTACTTGCGCTACACCCGATGTGCGCGCCTGATCTTCGGGGCGGTACGGCCGCGACGCACTGGCCAGCGTCCGCTTCCAAAGCCTGTAACGGCGGCGACCGGCAAGTCTTTAGTCTTTGGATAACTTTTTTCTGGTGGGTCCGCACCGAAACCGGATGTATGCCCGGTAGGGAGTGCTCGCGGCTGAGATCAGCGATGCGGGGACTGGTAGCACGATCATCCGAGTGGTTACTGGCAGCAAAGCCGCGGATGCCCAGGGCTGCTCAGCAAGACGTCGGAAAAGATCCGGCGCCGGGCTCAATCCTGAAC
>JADLCO010000201.1 GCA_020847115.1 Pseudomonadales bacterium
GCACGTCCTGGGCGATGAACCGCATGAAGTTCACCACGTAGTCCGGGCTGCCGGCGAACCGCTTGCGCAGCTCCGGATTCTGCGTGGCCACGCCCGTCGGGCAGGTATCCAGCTGGCAGACCCGCATCATGATGCAGCCCATGGCCACCAACGGCGCAGTGGCGAAGCCGAATTCCTCGGCTCCGAGCAGGGCGGCGATCACCACGTCCCGCCCGGTCTTCAACTGGCCGTCGGTCTCCACCACGATGCGGGACCGGAGGTTGTTGAGCACCAGGGTCTGGTGGGTTTCCGCCAGGCCCAGTTCCCAGGGAATGCCGGCGTGCTTGATCGAGGTCTGCGGCGAAGCCCCGGTGCCGCCGTCGAAACCGGAGATCAGCACGACGTCCGCATGGGCCTTGGCCACCCCCGCGGCCACGGTTCCCACCCCGACCTCGGCGACCAGCTTCACGCTGATGCGGGCCGCGCGGTTGGCGTTCTTGAGGTCGTGGATCAGTTCCGCGAGATCCTCGATGCTGTAGATGTCATGGTGCGGCGGCGGCGAGATCAGGCCCACGCCCGGGGTCGAGTGCCGGGTTCTGGCGATCCAGGGATAGACCTTGGCGCCGGGCAGTTGGCCGCCCTCGCCAGGCTTGGCACCCTGGGCCATCTTGATCTGCAACTCCCGCGCGTTGACCAGGTACTGGCTGGTGACCCCGAAGCGGCCGCTGGCCACCTGCTTGATCGCCGAATTCTTGGAGTCGCCATTGGCCTCGGGTACATAGCGCTCCGGATCCTCGCCGCCCTCGCCGGTATTGCTCTTGCCGCCGATGCGGTTCATGGCGATGGCGAGCGCCTCGTGCGCCTCCTTGCTGATCGAGCCGTAGCTCATGGCCCCGGACTTGAAGCGCTTGAGGATGCTCTCGACGGGCTCCACTTCCTCGATCGGGATCGGCGTGGCGGCCTTGAAGTCGAGCAGCCCGCGCAGGGTGTAGTGCTTTTCGAGCTGGTCATTGACCAGCGCGGTGTATTCCTTGAACACCTGGTAGTTGCCGTCGCGCACGGCACGTTGCAGCTTGTGCACCGTCTGCGGGCTGAACAGGTGCAATTCGCCATCGGCGCGCCACTGGTATTCGCCGCCCACCGCCAGGGTATGGGTCTCCAGCGGCCGCTCCGGGAAGGCCTGGCGATGGCGCAGCGCGGATTCCTCCGCGATGGTGGCGAGGCTGGCGCCGCCGATGCGGCTCGGCGTCCAGGTGAAGTACTTGTCCACCAGGCTGCGATCCAGGCCGACGGCCTCGAAGATCTGGGCGCCGCGGTAGCTCTGGATGGTGCTGATGCCCATCTTGGAGATCACCTTGACCACGCCCTTGACCGCGGCCTTGACGAAATTCTTGCAGGCGGTCTCGTGATCCACGCCCACCAGCAGGCCCTCGCGGATCATGTCGTCGAGGGTTTCGAACGCCAGATAGGGGTTGACCGCGCCGACGCCGTAGCCCACCAGCAAGGCGAAGTGGTGGACCTCGCGGGGCTCGCCGGATTCCAGCACCAGGCCGATGCGCGTGCGCGCACCGGTGCGAATCAGGTGATGGTGCAGGCCGCTGACCGCGAGCAGGGAAGGAATCGCCGCACGCTCGGGGTCGACGCCGCGATCGGAGAGGATGAGGATGTTGATGCCCTCCGCGATCGCGCGGTCGGCGGCGGCGAACAGGTCGTCGAGCGCGCCCTCCAGGCCCGCGGCACCGGCGGCGACGGGGTAGAGGATGGGCAGCGTGACGGAGCTGTAGCCGGGCTGGTCGAGGTGGCGCAGCTTGGCCATCTCCTCGTTGGTGAGGATCGGCGACTTCAACTCGATCAGATGGCAGCTCTCCGGCCGCGCTTCGAGCAGATTCTTTTCCGAGCCGATGGTGGTCTCGGTGGCGGTTACGATCTCCTCGCGGATGCAGTCGATCGGCGGGTTGGTGACCTGGGCGAACAGCTGCTTGAAATAATTGAACAGCGGCTGTGGCCGGCTCGACAGCACCGCCAGCGGCGTATCGGTGCCCATGGACCCTACCGCCTCGACGCCGTCGCGCGCCATCGGCAGCATCAGCATGCGCAGGTCTTCGAAGGTGTAGCCGAAAGCCTGCTGGCGCTGCAGCACGGTCTCGTGATCGGGTTCGGGCAGATGTGGCGGTTCCGGCAGGTCGGCCATGCGGATCAGGTGCTGATCCAGCCACTGGCGATAGGGGTGTTCGCTGGCTACCCGCGCCTTGATCTCGTGATCGGCGACGATGCGTCCCTCGGCGGTGTCGATCACGAACATCCGCCCCGGTTGCAGGCGGCCCTTCTGGATGACCTTCTCGGGCGGCACCGGGAGCACCCCGGCCTCACTGGCGAGGATCACCAGATCGTCGGAGGTGACGTAGTAGCGCGAGGGGCGCAGGCCGTTGCGATCCAGGGAGGCGCCTATCTGCACGCCATCGGTGAACACCATCGACGCCGGGCCGTCCCAGGGTTCCAGCAGACAGGAGTGGAATTCGTAGAATGCCCGCAGCTCGTCGCTCATGGACTCGTGATTGGTCCAGGGCTCCGGGATCATCATCATCATCGCGTGCGGCAGAGGGCGCCCGGCGAGTACCAGCAGCTCGAGGCAGTTGTCGAACATCGCCGAGTCGGAGCCGTCGGTGTTGACGATGGGGAAGATCTTCTGCAGATCGTCGCCGAACAGCTGGCTGGCCATCATCGACTGGCGCGCGCGCATCCAGTTGACGTTGCCGCGCAGGGTGTTGATCTCGCCGTTGTGGGCGAGGTAGCGATAGGGGTGGGAGCGGTCCCAGCTGGGAAAAGTGTTGGTGGAGAATCGAGAATGGACCACGGCCAGCGCCGAGGTCATGCGCGGATCGCCGAGGTCGAGAAAGTACTTGCCGACCTGTTCCGGCATCAGCATGCCTTTATAGATGCAGGTGCGGCACGACAGCGAGCTGACGTAGAACAGCCGGCTCTCGGCGAAGCGGCCGGAGTAGCGGATCTCGTTCTCGGCGCGCTTGCGGATCACATAGAGCTTGCGCTCGAAGGCGAGCTCGTCGGCGAGCGCGGGATTGCGGGCCACGAACAGCTGGCGCATGAACGGTTCGCTGGCCAGCGCGGTCTGGCCCAGCGAAGCGTTGTCGGTGGGCAGATCGCGCCAGCCGAGCAGGGTCTGGCCTTCCTCGGCGACCAGGCGCGCGACGATGTCCTCGCAGGCGCGGCGCTCGCCCGGGTCGCGGGGCAGATAAAACATGCCGACGCCGTACTGGCCGGGTTCCGGCAGCTGGAAGCCGAGCCCCCGGGTGACCTCACGCAGAAATTCATCGGGCACCTGGATCAGGATGCCGGCGCCGTCACCGGTGTTGGGCTCGGCACCGCAGGCGCCGCGATGATCGAGGTTGAGCAGGATTTCGAGCCCGCTGCGCACGATGTCGTGAGAACGGCGGCCCTTGATGTTGGCCAGAAAGCCCACACCGCACGCATCGTGCTCGAAGGCGGGGTCGTACAGGCCTTGTTTGCCCGGAGGCTGCATGCGAGGATCGCCCGGGCGCCGATCGGCGGACTGCTGGTTGTTCATCAAGTGCACTCGAATTCGCGCGGCGGTTTGCGGGGCGCGCGAGGCCCCCGTCAAACCCGGGGGGGGGATTTTTCCTAAATCGGCCCGCAACTGCAAGCTTCGTCAGCAGAAAATGTCCGGCGGCGGGGGCGGACTCAGTACTGTGGCTGCCAGTCGACCCAGCCGAAGTGGCCGGTCGCCAGCACCAGTGCACCGAAGGCGATCCGATACCAGGCGAGCGCGGAGAAGTCGTGCGCGGAAATGTAGCGCAGCAGCCAGCGCACGCTCACAAATGCACCACAGAAGGCGGCGCCAAAGCCCGCCACCCACATGCCCCAATCCTGGCCATCGATGAGGGCACGCTCGGTGTACAGCTCGTAGAGGGTGGCGACCCCCAAAGTGGGGATGGCGAGGAAAAAGGAGAATTCGGTGGCCGCGCGCCGCGACAGCCCGAACAACAGACCGCCGATGATGGTGGCGCCGGCGCGCGAGGTGCCGGGAATCAGCGCCAATACCTGCGCCAAACCGATCTTGAGTGCATCGCCGAAGGAAATATCGTCGACGCTGGTGGTGCGGATGCGGTGCTCGCGGCGCTCCGCCCAGAGTATGATCAGGCCGCCGATGATGAAGGCGGTGGCCACCGTGGTGGCGTTGAATAGGCGCGCCTTGATCAGATCGCCAAACAGCAGCCCGACGCAGGCCAGCGGCAGAAAGGCGATGAACAGCCGCAGCACGAACCGCTGCGCCGCCCGATCGCGGTGCAGATTGCCGGCCACCGAGAGCAGGCGTGCCCGATATTCCCAACACAGCGCCAGCAGCGCCCCGGATTGGATCACGATGGTGAACAGCTTGCCGCGATCGTCGTTGAAGTGCAGCAGTTCGCTGGCCAGGATCAGGTGGCCAGTAGAGGAAATGGGCAGGAATTCGGTGACGCCTTCCACCAGCCCGAGCACGATGGCCTTGAGCATCAACACCAGATCCAAGGCATGCTCCAAACCCGTGAATGGCGGCGCGATTATACGCAGCGCCCGTCAGTTGCGCGCCAGGCGCGAGCTGTCCGGACAATTGAGGAAGGTCGAGGTCCGCAGCCAGTGCGCATCGGGGTAATAGACGAACAGGTACTGATCGCCCTTGATGCTGTCGATCAGCGGCCGGATCACGCCCTGGCGCACCGCGGGGCAGCCGTGACTGCGCCCCAGGCGGCCGGTGCGCGCGATGAAGGACGGGCTCACATAGTCGGCGCCGTGGATGACGATGGCGCGCTCCAGGGCGCGATCGTTGATGCCGGGCTCCAGCCCTTGCAGGCGCAGCGAGTAGCCGTTCCTGCCCCGGTAGGGATCCAGGGTGCGAAACAGGCCCAGGCTGGATTGGTGGCTCTCGGGAACATTGGAAAAGGTCTGGGCCTGCGCATCCCCAGAACCGCGGCCGTGGGAGACCAGCTCCTCGAACAGCAGGCGGCCGCGGGCCAGATCGAACACCCACAACCGCGGCCGGGTGGAAGGCAGCGAATAGTCGATCACCGCCAGGCGCTGGGCGCCGGTGGCGGCGCAGCGCAGCGCGCGGGCGGCGAGGTGCAATACCCGCGGGTTGGCGCTGGGCGCCAGCCGCTCCAGGCGGTGCTCCAGCGTCGGTCGGACGAAGGGCGCGTTCGCCAGCACCGGGCAGGGCGCGACGCCGAGCAGCAGGATCGCGAGCAGCAGGGTGCATGACCGAGTTGTGGCAGGGGCTGTCGCCATCCGATTACCGTCCTGTCAGCGGCGTCCTGCCGATGGGCTGTGGGCGCTCCCAGGGTGCGCCGCTGGCATGAGCAGTTGGGCTGACCGCCCGGCGCGGATTATGGCCCGCGCGCCCGCAACTGCCAAACCCCGACGGTGCCGCCTTTGGTGCCGCGCCGCGATCCTCGGCGCCTTGGTGGCGCCGCTGTGGGCGGCGCACGCGGCGGCCGGCGACCCCGATCCCTCCCTGGTGGCCGCACACATCGCGGCCCTGGCCGCCGGCGAAGACGCAGAGCTGCGGGCGTTTTACGCCGCCCGCGACTATCGTCCGGCATGGGCGCGAAAGTCGACCGTGCGCGCCCTGGCCGCGGCGCTCGCCAGCCTCGCCGAGGACGGCCTGGACCCAGCGCACTACCGCGCCGACGAACTCGTCGCGCAGGGGGCGGCAGGCCAGACCGCGGACGGCGATGCGCTGGCCACGGCCACCTTCGACCTGCGCGCCAGCCGCGCCTGGCTGGCGGCGCTGCGCGACCTCGGTCGCGGCCGCGCGGCGCCGGCATGGGTGCGGTCGGCGGCACCGGCGCCGGACCTGACACAGCTCGCGCACGATCTGGAAGCGGAGCGCCTCGAGCGCTCCCTGGACCGCGTGCGGCCTGCGCAGCCGCTGTACCGGCAGCTGCGCGCCGGCCTGGCGCGCTACCGCGAACTGGCGCGCCGCGGCGGCTGGGGGGCGCTGCCGGACGGGCCCGCGCTGCACCCCGGCGAGCGCGACGCCCGCGTCGTGGCGCTGCGCGCCCGCCTCGGGCGCGAGCGCGATGACCTGGCGGCAGTGCCGACCGCCGACCCGAGCCTGCTCGATCCCGTGCTGGTCGCGGCGGTGCGCGCCTTCCAGCGCGATCACGGACTGCGCGCAGACGGCATCGTCGGCGCCCGCACCCGCGCCGCGCTGGACGTGCCGGCGGCGGCGCGCGTCGCCCAGCTGCGCGTCAACCTGGAGCGCGCGCGCTGGCTGCTGCCGATGTTGCCCGACACCCATGTGCTGGTGGACATCGCCGCCCAGGAGCTGGAGTTCACCGCCGCCGGGCAGCTGCAGTGGCGCACCCGCGTGGTCGTCGGCCGCCCGTCGCGGCCCACGCCGGAGCTGCGCTCCGAGATCACCCGGCTGAAATTCCACCCGGCCTGGATCATCCCGCCCACCATCCTGCGCCAGGACGTGCTGCCCAAACTGCGGCGCGACCCCGGCTACCTGGCGCGCGAGGGCATCGAGGTGCTGAGCCTCGCCGGTGAACCCCTAGACCCCGGCGCCGCACGGCGCCTGGCCTACGGCGAGTTTCGCCTGCGCCAGCGGCCCGGGGTGCGCAATCCGCTGGGCCGGGTGGTGATCCGCTTTCCCAATCCCCACCACGTCTACCTCCACGACACCCCGGCGCAAGAGCTGTTCGAGCTCGAGGAACGTGCCCTCAGCTCCGGTTGCATCCGGGTCGAAAACGCGCTGGAGCTGGTCTACCTGCTGCTCGCCGACGAGCGCCGCTGGCCGCGCGCGGCGGTGCTGGCGGCGGCGCAGGCGGGGATCACCCGCAGCGTCGAGCTGACGCGGCCGGTGCCGGTGATCCTCTGGTATCGCACGGCCCGGGCGGAGGCGGACGGCCGCATCGGCTTCCTGCCGGACATCTACGGGCGCGACGCCGCGGTGCTGGCCGCACTGGAGCGCGCGCCCGCCAGGTAATGGCGCGCGGGCATAATGGCGCCATCGAAAGTGGCGCGGGGGTGCGGCATGCGATTGCAGTTCTGGGGCGCCACGGGAGAGGTAACGGGCTCTTGCGCCCTGCTGGAAGTGGGTGCTCACCGCCTGCTGGTGGACTGCGGGATGTACCAGGGCGGCCGCAAGAGCGAAGCCCGCAACCTCGAGCCCTTCCCCTTCGACCCGGCCACGCTCGATGCCGTGATCCTGACCCATGCCCACATCGACCACGCCGGGCGCCTGCCGCAACTGCTGGAGCAGGGCTTCCGCGGCACCATCCACACCCACGGGGCCGGCAAGGAACTGGCGCGGATCCTGTTGAAGGATGCCGCTGCCCTGGCCGAAAAGGACGCCGAGCAGGGCAACCGCAAGCGCGCCCGCCAGCACCTGCCGCCGGAAGCGCCGCTGTCCACCCTGGCCGGCGCCGAGGCCGCGCTCGGCCGCATGCGCGGTCTGGCCTACGACCAGGTGGTACAGATCCTGCCGGGAGTGCGGCTGCGCCTGCGCGATGCCGGACACATCCTCGGCGCCGGCATCGTGGAGCTCTGGCTGCGCGCAGGAACGATCGAACGCAAGCTGGTGTTCAGCGGCGACCTGGGGCATCGGGGCTCGCTGATTTCGCCCGACCCCACGCCGGTCGAGGACGCCGATCTGGTGGTCATGGAAGCCACCTACGGCGACCGCGATCACCGGCCGTGGGAAGCGACTTGGGCGGAGCTCGACGAGATCTTCGCCACCGCCAACCGCCTGCGCGGCAACATCCTGATCCCCGCCTTCGCGGTGGGCCGCACCCAGCAGCTGCTCTACCTCCTGACCCAGAAGTACCGGGACTGGGGGCTCGATCGCTGGCTGCTGGCCCTGGACAGCCCGATGGCGATCGCCACCACGCGGCTGTACGCCCGCCACGCCGGGCTGCTGGCGGCCGATGGCCGCCGCCTGACGCCCGCCGATTTCAGCCCGCCCGGCCTGCTCCTGAGCCAGACCACCCAGCAGTCCATGAAGCTCAACCGGCTCGACGGCGGCGCCTTGATCATCGCCGGCAGCGGCATGTGTACCGGCGGACGCATCCTGCACCACTTCAAGCACAACCTCTGGCGGCGCAACTGCCAGGTGGTGATGGTGGGCTACCAGGCGGAGGGCAGCCTCGGCCACGCCCTCATCAACGGCGCCACGGAAATCCGGCTGTGGGGCGAGCGCATCAAGGTGGGTGCGACCATCCACACGGTTGGCGGGCTTTCGGCACACGCTGATCAGAGCGGCCTGCTCAACTGGTATCGCAGCTTTGCCGGCGGCCCGCCGGTGGCCCTGGTGCACGGTGAGGCGCACGCCATCGGCGCCTTCGCCAATCGCCTGGCGGGCACGGCGCGCGCGGTGCTGCAGCCGGCCCATGGCGACAGCCTGGACCTCGTCGCCATGCACCTCGAGGCCGCGCCCAGGGCGCCCGCGCGCGGTGCCGGAGCCCAGACGCACTGATAAGATGACGACGCACTTTTTCCCTTCCTGCATTCATCCAACCTGAGGAACCAACATGACGATTCGATACGACGGCCGCGTCGCCGTGATCACCGGCGCGGGCAATGGCCTGGGCCGCAGCCACGCCCTGCTGCTGGCCTCCCGCGGCGCCAAGGTGGTGGTCAACGATCTGGGCGGCTCGGTGGAGGGTCGTGGCGGCTCCCATTCGGCCGCCGATGCGGTGGTCCGGGAGATCCAGGCTGCCGGCGGCGAGGCGGTGGCCAACTACGATTCGGTGACCACACCGGAGGGCGGGAAGGCGATCATCCAGTCGGCCTACGATGCCTTCGGCAAGGTCGACATCCTGATCAACAACGCCGGCAACAACATCCAGAACAGCTTCCGCAAGATGTCGGTGGCGGATTTCCTGGCGGTGGTCGATGTGCATCTGATGGGCGCGGTGTACTGCACCCAGGCCGCCTGGCAGGGCATGCTGGACCAACAGTACGGCCGCATCGTGATGACCACCTCGGCGGCCGGGCTGTTCGGCGGCCACGGGCTCGGCAACTACGCCGCCGCCAAGATCGCGCTGGTGGGGCTGATGAACACCCTCAAGCTCGAGGGCCGCAACCGCGGCATCACGGTCAACTGCATCGCGCCCATGGCCACCACGCGCATGTCCCAGGAGGCGATGGACGACAAGACCGGCCCGCTGCTGCAACCGGAATTCGTCTCCGCGGTGGTGGCGCTGCTATGCGCCGAGGATCACACCGGCAGCGGCGACATCATCAGCGCCGGCGCCGGCTACTATTCGAAGATCGGCATCCTGGAAGGCGCCGGGGTGTGCCTGGGCACCGAGCAGGCACCGACACCCGATGCCCTGGCCGCGCGCTGGGGGGAGATCTGCGACCTGAGTCAGGCGCAGCCCTTCGACGACGCCTTCAGCTCGGTGGCGCACAGCATGCGCAAGGTGCTGCGCGGTCTGAAGGGCTGATCCGGGATGCTCTGAACGCACGGGCATCGGCCCGTGCGTTCAGAGCGTGCGCAGATTGGCGAACTGCACTACCAGCCACTTGGTCCCGGCCTGGCGGAAATTCACCTGCACCCGCGCCTGCGGCCCACGGCCCTCGAAATCCAGCACCACGCCCTCGCCGAATTTCTTGTGCTCGACGCGCTGGCCCAGCGCGAGGCCGGTGCCGTTGTCCACCGGCACCACTTTTCCGGGCGGCACCATGCGCGGCGACGGGGCCGGCCGGGCACCCAGGCTCAGCGGCCGGGTGATGGTGGCGCGCGGGCGCACCTCTTCGAGCAGCTCGGCGGGGATGTCGCGCAGAAACCGCGACGGGCCGTTGAACTGCTCGCGGCCGTGGAGCTGGCGCACCTCGGCCCAAGTCAGGTAGAGCTGCGTCATCGCCCGGGTGATGCCGACGTAGCACAGCCGGCGCTCCTCCTCGAGGCGACCCGGCTCCTCGATCGACATGCGGTGGGGAAACAGGTTTTCCTCCATGCCGGCGATGAACACCAGCGGAAACTCCAGGCCCTTGGCGGCGTGCAGGGTCATCAGCTGCACCGCGGCGGCGGTCTCCTCGGCCTGGCTCTCGCCGGCATCGAGCGCCGCGGCATCGAGAAACTGCGGCAGCGCGGGCGCTTGCGGATCCTCGGCCGCGAAGCTGCGGCAGGCGCTGACCAGCTCCTCCAGGTTGTCGACCCGGGCGGCGCCGCGCTCGCCGGCCTCCTTGCCATGAAATTCCAGCAATCCAGTGCGAGTGAGCATTCGCTCACAGAGCTCGGCGAGCTCCAGGGTTTCGGCCTCGACGCGCAGCTCCCCGATCAGCGCCGTGAAGGCCCGCAGGGCCCCAGCGGCGCGCGCCGGCAGCATCTCGACGGCCGCGGCGAGGGCCTGCCACAGCGAGCCGCCACGCTCGCGCGCCAGCTCCCGCAGCTGATCGAGGGTACGTTCGCCGATGCCGCGGGGCGGCGTGTTGAGCACCCGCTCGAGCGCCGCGTCGTCGTCCGGGCTGACCAAGAGGCGCAGATAGGCCAGCGCATTGCGGATTTCGAGCCGCTCGTAGAAGCGGTGGCCGCCGTGGATGCGATAGGGCAACCCCACCCGCAGCAGCGCCTCCTCGAGCACCCGCGACTGGGCGTTGGAGCGATAGAGGATGGCGATCTGATCGCAACTGCCACCGTCGCCCAGCCAGCGCTCGATGCGCTCGGCGATGAAGCGCGCCTCGTCCTGCTCGTTGAAGCCGGCGTAGACGGCGATCGGCGCGCCGCGCTCGCCTTCGGTCCACAGGTTCTTGCCGAGGCGCCCGGCATTGTGGGCGATGACCGCGTTGGCGGCATCGAGGATGGTGGCGGTGGAGCGGTAGTTCTGCTCCAGGCGCACCGTGCTGGCGCCGGGAAAGTGGTGACCGAAGTTGCGGATGTTCTCGATGCGGGCGCCGCGCCAGCCGTAGATCGACTGGTCGTCGTCGCCGACCGCGGTGACCTGGCCGGTGTCGCCGGCGAGCTGGCGCAGCCAGGCGTACTGGATGGCGTTGGTGTCCTGGAATTCGTCCACCAGCAGGTGGCGGAAGCGCTGCTGGTAATGCGCGAGCAGCTCGGGATGGCGGTGCCACAACTCGTGGGCGCGCAGCAGTAGTTCGCCGAAATCGACCACGCCGCCGCGCTCGCAGGCGGCTTCGTAGTCCTGGTACACCGCCACCATGGTGGCAGCCAGCGGATCGCCCGATTCCTGCAGGCTGCGCGCGCGCCGGCCCTCGTCCTTCTGGGCGTTGATGAACCACTGCAACTGGCGCGGCGGCCAGCGCTCCGGGTCGAGCCCACGCGCCGCACACACGCGCTTGATGAGCCGCAGCTGGTCGTCGCCGTCGAGGATCTGGAAGTGCTCGGGCAGGCCGGCATCGCGCCAGTGCAGCTTGAGCAGGCGGTGCGCGAGACCGTGAAAGGTGCCCACCCACATCTGCCGCGCCACCCCGCCGATCAGCTCGCCGAGGCGCTCGCGCATCTCCCGCGCCGCCTTGTTGGTGAAGGTGACGGCGAGGATGGCATGGGGCGACACCCCGGCGCCGTTCACCAGCCAGGCGATGCGGTGCACCAGCACCCGGGTCTTGCCGCTGCCGGCGCCGGCCAGCACCATCAAATGGCCCTGGTCGTGGGCGACGGCAGCGCGCTGCGCGGGATTGAGCGGGTCGAGGATGGGGGCGACGTTCATGGCCCGGATTCTAGCAAACCACCCGCACCACCCTTGTATTCGGCGCAACCGCCGCTTAGGCTCGGCAGCGATGACACGAACATTCAGGAGCCCCGCATGATCGGCAAGGCGCTCACCCCCAAACTGGCCGTGGCCAGCC
>JADLCO010000202.1 GCA_020847115.1 Pseudomonadales bacterium
AGCGTATGGAAGAGATGATCAAGGGCCTGCACGTGGGCAACATCTTCTGCCTCATCCACGTCGGCGACATGCCGGTGGACAAGACCAAGTACTCGACCCGGCTGTTTGCCGAAAAGGTGATGCCGAAGCTGCGCAACCAGTGGCCCGAATACCAGGACGACCATCGCTTCTGGTGCAAGCCCCTGGATCGACGCGCCGTGCCAGGTCCAGTGTCCGCGCGCAACGGTTGCGCAGATAAGGGAGGTGCCCAATGATTCGCCTCGAAACCCTCCACACCCACAAGGTCCCCGTCCAGGTGCTGACCGGCGGCGAGGGCCGCGACCTGCTGTTCCTCCACGGCGCCGGCGGCCTGGTGGCCGAGGATCCGCTGCTGAACGCACTGGCCGCGCGCTTTCGCGTCCACGCTCCGCTGCTGCCCGGCTACGGCGACTCCGAGGAGTGCCACGAAATCCGCGACATGCTGGATTTCACCCTGCACACCCACGACGTGATGACCGCCCTCGGGCTGGTCAAACCCATCGTCGTCGGCCATTCCATGGGCGGCATGATGGCGGCCGAGCTGGCCGCGGTGATGCCCAACGATGTGGACCGCCTGGCGCTGATCTGCCCGGCCGGCCTGTGGCTCGACGCGCACCCCATGCCCGACATCTTCGCCATGGTGCCCTACGAGCTGCCGGCGGTGCTGTTCCACGACGTCGAGGCCGGCGCCGCCATGATGACCGCGGGCGCGGATTTCTCCGATCTCGACTTTCTGCAACGCTTCCTGGTGCAGAACGCCCGCCAACTGGGCATGGCCGGCAAGATCCTGTTCCCGATCCCCGACCGCGGGCTCGCCGAGCGCCTGTACCGGATCAAGGCGAAAACCGTGCTCATCTGGGGCGCTTCGGACAAGCTCACGCCCCTGCCCTATGCCGAAGCCTTCCGCCAGGGCATCGCCCACAGCGAGCTGGTGGTGATCCCCGAGGCTGGCCACATGGTGCCGCTGGAGCAGACCGCGCGCGTGGTCGAGGCCATCGGCCGGCTGGCCTGAGCAAGGTCGCGCCACCCACCCCCGGCGCCCCGGAGCCCGCTCCGGTGCCCGGGGTTCCCAATCTCACCGGACTGCGCGGCGTCGGCCCCCAGCTCGCCGCGCGGCTGGCTCGGATCGGCATCCACAGCCTCCAGGATCTGCTGTTCCACCTGCCGCTGCGCTACCAGGATCGCACCCGCCTCACTCCCGTCGCCGCGCTGCGCCCCGGTGCCGAGGCGGTGATCGAGGGCGAGGTGCTGGGCGCAGACATCGTGCTCGGCCGCCGTCGCAGCCTGCTGTGCAAGCTCGCCGACCGCTCCGGCGTGGCGACCCTGCGCTTCTTCCACTTCTCCGCCGCCCAGCAGCGTGCGCTGGTCCGTGGCCTGCGCCTGCGCTGCTTCGGCGAGGCGCGCAGCGGCCCGGCCGGCATCGAGCTGGTGCACCCCGAATACCGCGCACTCGATCCCGCCGCACCGATCGACCTGGAAGACCGCCTGACCCCGATCTACCCGGCTGGCGAGGGCCTCACCCAGCCGCGCCTGCGCCAGCTCATCGGCCAGGCGCTGGCGCTCGCCGCGACGCGCCACCCCGAGTTGCTCCACGACTGGCTGGCCCCGGAGCTGACCCCCGGCCTGCCGCCGCTGGCCGAGGCCGTGCGCTACCTGCACGCCCCGCCGGCCGCTGCCCCCGTCGCCCAGCTGCTCGCTGGCGAACATCCGGCCCAGCGGCGCCTCGCCTTCGAGGAGCTGCTCGCCCACCACCTCAGCCTGCGCCAGTTGCGCGCCCGGGTACAGCACCGCCGCGCGCCGCCGCTGGCCGCACCCGCCGAGCTGGAGGAGCGCTTCTTCGCTGCGCTGCCCTTCGCCTTCACCGCCGCGCAGCGGCGGGTGAGCCGCGAAGTCGCCGCCGACCTCGCCCGCGACCGGCCCATGCTGCGCCTGCTGCAAGGGGATGTCGGCTCCGGCAAGACCGCGGTCGCCGCCTACGCCATCGTGCAGGCGGTCGGCGCCGGCCGCCAGGCGGCACTGATGGCCCCGACCGAGATCCTCGCAGAGCAGCACCGCGTTACCCTCGGCTGCTGGCTGGAACCCCTGGGCATCCGCATCGCCTGGCTCACCGGCAAGCTAAAGGGCAGCGCCCGCGCCGCCGAGCTCGACGCCATGGCGAGCGGCACGGCCGGCCTCGCCATCGGCACCCACGCCCTGTTCCAGAACGACGTCTGCTATCACGACCTGGGCCTGACCATCATCGACGAGCAGCACCGCTTCGGCGTCCACCAGCGCCTCGCTCTGCGCGACAAGGGCCGCGGCCGCCTCACCCCGCATCAGCTCATCATGACCGCCACGCCGATCCCGCGCTCCCTGGCGATGATCGGCTACGCCGATCTCGACCATTCGATACTCGACGAACTGCCGCCCGGCCGCACCCCGGTCAATCCGCTGCTGGTCCCCGACCGACGGCGCGCCGACGTGATCGCGCGGATCCACCACGCCTGCCGCGCGGGCCAGCAGGCGTACTGGGTGTGCACCTTGATCGAGGATTCCGAGCAGCTCCAGGCCCAAGCCGCCGAGACCACCGCCGCCGACCTGCAAAGCGCCCTGCCCGACCTGCGCATCGGTCTGGTCCACGGCCGCGTCAAGCCCGCGGCCAAGGCCGAGGTGATGACCGCCTTCAAGGCCGGCGAGCTGGATCTGCTGGTCGCCACCACGGTGATCGAAGTGGGCGTGGACGTGCCCAACGCCAGCCTGATGGTGATCGAAAACCCCGAACGCCTCGGTCTCGCCCAGCTCCACCAGCTGCGCGGCCGCGTGGGCCGCGGGCGGGCCGCGAGCCACTGCGTGCTGCTCTATTCGACGCCGCTCTCGCGACTGGCCGGCGAACGCCTAGCCATTCTGCGCCGCACCAACGACGGCTTCGCCATCGCCGAGCGCGACCTCGAACTGCGCGGCCCCGGGGAGGTGCTGGGCACCCGCCAGACCGGCGATATCCAGCTGCGCATCGCCGACCTCTGCCGCGATGCCGACCTGCTCCCCGCCGTCACCCGCGCCGCGGCGATCCTCGCCACCCGGCATCCCGAAGCCGTGGCGCCCCTGATCGCCCGCTGGCTTGGCCGCGCCCAGCGCTACGGTGAGGTGTAAACCAGCGCACCCGCGGCCCGATCCCTTCTTTTTCAGGTCTGTTTTTGAACTGTCAGCTTGACGGGGGAGGTCACACATTGTCGGCGCTGAGCACGGCGCCGGAGCCCGCGACAAGCTTGCCGCAGGTTCGGTAGCAACGCAAAAGCGGCATGGCGTGAGGATCCCCGGGCGGCAGCGGGTCCGGATCGACCATTGCGGCACTGCGGGGAACTCCCTATAAAACCGCCAGTTTTCTGGAGAGATGCCCGATGACCGCCACCGCCACGCCCCAAGCCGGCTTCGTGTTTACCTGTGGGCTCGACGGCCGTGGCGGCTGTGCACCGGTCGAGGCCGCGGAACGGCGCTGGTATCACCTGGACTATTCCCAGCCCGATGCCGCCGCCATGCTCACCGAGCTGGGCCTGGCACCGCCAGTGATCGAGGCCTTGATCCGCCCGGATTCCCGGCCTCGCACCCTGGAGATGCCGGGTGGGCTGCTGGTGATCCTGCGGGGCGTCAACACCAACCCGGGTGCGGATCCGGAGGATATGGTGTCGCTGCGGCTGTGGATCGAACCGGAGCGGCTGATCAGTGTGCGTCAGTTCCGGCTGCTGTCAGTGCAGGACCTGCGGGAGGAGCTGCAGCTCGGCAATGGCCCGCCGACCGTTGCCGAGCTGGTGGTGCGGTTGGTGCAGCGTCTGGCCGACCGCATTGCAGCCTTTGTGGACAGCATCGAGGAGCAGGCCGAAGGATTCGAGGAGGCGCTCTCGACGGCGAATTCCGCGGAGTTGCGCTCGGGGATCTCGGCGTTGCGCCGCCAGACCGCCAAGGTGCGGCGCTTCCTCGCCCCGCAGCGGGAGGCGCTGGAGCTACTGGCGCGGCTCGCCCGCGATCGCCTGGGCGAACAACCAGCCGCCGCGCTGCGGGAGCAGTCCGACCGCATTGCCCGTTACGTCGAGGATCTCGACTTGGTGCGGGAGCGGGCGGTGGTGCTGCACGAGGAACTGCTCAACCGTATCGCCGAGCAGCAGAACGCGCGCATGTATCTGCTCGCCATCGTGACCGCCATCTTCCTGCCCATCACCTTCATCACCGGGCTGTTCGGCATGAACGTGGCGGGCCTCCCGGGCACCGAGGACGTGCACGCCTTCGAGATCGTGGTACTGGTGATGCTGGCGTCGCTGGTCGCCGTGGTGGTCTGGATGAAGCGACGCCAGTGGCTGTGACGCCGCAATTCACCCGGGGTCCTGTCGAGGATCACTGCACCCGCGCCGCCAGCTCGCCAGCCGCGTAGCGTTTGCTCATGGCCTCCAGGCCGATGGGCCGGATGCGGCTCGCCTGTCCGGCGCAGCCGAAGGCCTGATAGCGCGCCAGACAGATCTCCTTCATGGCACGGGTGGCGTCGGTCAGGTACTTGCGCGGATCGAATTCCGCCGGGTGCTCAGCCAGATGGCGGCGGATGGCGCCGGTGGAGGCCAGGCGCAGGTCGGTGTCGATGTTGACCTTGCGCACGCCATGCTTGATGCCCTCGACGATCTCGGCCACCGGCACGCCATAGGTCTCGGGAATCTGGCCGCCATGCTGGTTGATGACCGCGAGCCAGTCCTGGGGCACCGAGGATGAACCGTGCATCACCAGATGGGTGTTGGGAATCCGTGCGTGGATCGCCTTGATGCGGTCGATGGCGAGGATGTCGCCGGTGGGCGGACGGCTGAACTTGTAGGCGCCATGGGAGGTGCCGATGGCGATGGCCAGGGCATCGACGCCGGTGGCCTGGACGAAATCGGCGGCCTCGTCGGGGTCGGTGAGCAGCTGTTCGTGACTCAGGTGGCCGTCGGCGCCGATGCCGTCCTCCTTGCCGGCGGTGCCGGTCTCCAGCGAGCCCAGGCAGCCCAGTTCGCCCTCCACCGAGACCCCGCAGGCGTGGGCCATGGCCACCACCTGGCGGGTGACCTCGACGTTGTAGGTGTAATCGGCCGGGGTCTTGCCGTCCTCCTTCAGGGAGCCATCCATCATCACCGACGAGAAGCCGAGCTGGATGGAGCGCTGGCACACCGCCGGGCTGGTGCCGTGGTCCTGGTGCATCACCACGGGGATCTCGGGTAATTCCTCGATGGCGGCCAGGATCAGGTGGCGCAGAAAGGGTGCGCCGGCGTATTTGCGCGCCCCGGCCGAGGCCTGCACGATCACCGGGCTGTCGGTCTCCGCGGCTGCCTCCATGATGGCGCGCATCTGTTCGAGGTTGTTGACGTTGAACGCGGGCACGCCGTAGCTGTTTTCGGCGGCGTGGTCGAGCAGTTGTCGCAAGCTGATCAGGGCCACGATGGCATCCTCCTCGAGGGTGGTGGGTCAGGCGGTCGCGCGTTCCTGCAGCGCGGCCACCGCGGGCAGCGTCTTGCCCTCGACGTATTCGAGGAAGGCCCCGCCGCCGGTGGAGACATAGGAAATCTGATCGGCGATGCCGAACAGGTCGATGGCCGCCAGGGTATCGCCGCCGCCGGCGATGGAGAAGCCGGGGTTGGCGGCGATGGCGCGCGCCACCGCCTCGGTGCCGGCGCGGAACCGGGGCTGTTCGAACACCCCCACCGGACCGTTCCAGAGGATGGTGCGCGCGGCGCCGATGCGCCGGGCGAACACCTCTGCGGTGCGCGGGCCGATGTCGAGGATCAGGTCATCGTCGGCCACCTGATCGGCGCCCTTGATCTCGGCCGCGGCGCCCTCCTCGAGCCCCTTGGCGGTGACCACGTCGGTGGGCAGCGGGATGTCGCAGCGCGCCATCAGCTGGCGCGCGACCTCGATCAGGTCCGGCTCGCACAGCGACTTGCCGATGGGTTTGCCGGCGGCGGCCAGGAAGGTGTTGGCGATGCCGCCGCCGACG
>JADLCO010000203.1 GCA_020847115.1 Pseudomonadales bacterium
CCTGGAAGAGGTGTCCGAAGCTGAGTACGAGCGGCTTTGGGGCGAAGAATCCGTCCGCCGCGCGGCCGAAGCCGACTCAGGGCGAACTCGGACTGCGTCTGGAGCGGAGCTGGCCCGCAAGGCCAGATCCCTGCTCCGGTGAATTACAGCTTCCTCCTTGAAGCCGAGACCGAGAGCGCCGATGGAGTTTTCAAATGATTGTTGAGCTAAGACTGTTGGGTCGAAGGGTTGTCCGATCCGGCATAGACTCACCTGGCAAGGGTCGTGCGGGATATGCGGAAATCTTCCGTGTTTAAACACGGAAGATTTCCAGATACTCAATGTTGGAGCACAAAAAGATGAGTGACAAAGTGTGGGGAGTTCTGCTCACGGATGCCGGGCTATCCGAGCTTCAAGTCGCACTGCGTTCCTATCTCAGGAGCGGGTCGGTCGGGCAGTACCTCTACTGTCAGTCGGTTGATCTGGGCGGTCCATTTGCGCAGCTCATTGTGGAGACAACAGACCAAGCAACACAGTTCGTTAGTCAGATCTACGTTCCGCTCCACCATATAAAGTTCGTTGTCGCAGCAGCGGAGTTCAGTAAAATTGGCTTCGCCTGAGCGCCAGCTTCGGTCGAGGCCGCTGCGCTCCAACCAGGCGCTGCACCGGACGCAAGAGAGGCTACTAGGTGAAACATGGACACGCTTAAAACGATTATATTATTGGCTGTAGTTGTAACTTACATAGTTAATGCCGATAAACTTACCAACGAAGCGCGAACTGCAGTAGGCGCGACGCTCGGTGTGATATTTCTACTCTACATATTGGGTATTTTTAACTAAGGAAGGTCTGAATAACTCACGTTGTCAGCGGTTGTGGTCTGGACCCCGTAATTATCGCAAAATCTGGGAGTTTTTCAGAGCTTCCCTAGCATATTCCTACTGGCCGTAGGCAAAAAATTATCATCTAGTGAAGAAGCAAACACATAACAAGGCACTCGTTCGGACGCAAACTACGCTGCGCTTCGTTTGTGCCGCACAGCTTGAGCGTTATGCGTCTCAATCGGAGCATTCATGAGTGACATCTACGCCAATGCTGTTGACTCGCTTCGAATTGGAATCGAGCACTTTCTGAAAGAGCCGGGCTACTCCAGCAGAAAACATGCAATCCTCGCGCTGTTTCACGCAATAGAGTTGTTTCTGAAGGAACAACTGTATAGAACAAATCCGATTTTGATCTATCGGAACATCGACGCAATAATCACAGACGACTCGATGACAGTCGGGATCAAAGAGGCTCTTATACGGCTCGAAAATTTGGGGTTAGGTTTGCTTAAGCAGCCGCAAGAAGTCATTGAGAGAATTCAAAAGCGAAGGAACCGCATTGAGCATCATCGTTACGATCACAAAGAAGAAGACGAAATCATAATCTCGGAATCGCTGGCTTTTATCTTGTTTTTTGTGGAAGGCGTACTCAAGGATAAGCTTGAACGTGATGTGCCACCGGAAACGTTGCGAGAAATTCAAAGCTTGGTCTACGACCGCCAAGACCTTTACTGGATAGCAATGCATCGACTTGAGCAATGGATGCATGAAGCTTGGCCTGAATGGAACAATGAAGAGTCACATACCCCAGACGAGTTTCGTGGAACACTTGACTGTCCAATTTGTCGCGAATCCTATCTGGTGATCGGGCATCACGACAAGCCTTTCTGCTTTCGCTGCAATACTGCTATTGACGCTGCCGAGTGTGGAGATTGCGGTCGTACTTATCTCTCTAGCGAAGGCTGCTGTTCGTGAGTCAGACGTATAACCCTGCATTCGAGCGGGACTGCGCAAAAGGGGAACATGGGGTCTAGAATTTATACGCTGCTCTAAATTCTAGACCCCTGTCTTTCCACCTGCGAGCCGGCCAAAGTGCTGCCGCTCGCGCAGCGGTATTTTTTGTTTTAACGTGGCTGGCATCGCATGAAACTTCGGGTTACGTACCCGGTTGGAGAGACCCGCCATGAGCGCGACCAGGGACGTCAAGGAACTTGAAGCCCAGGCACTTTCGCTTCCCATCGACGCACGCGCCTCCTTGGCGCGTCGTCTGCTGAAAAGCCTGGAAGAGGTGTCCGAAGCTGAGTACGAGCGGCTTTGGGGCGAAGAATCCGTCCGCCGCGCGGTAGAAGCCGACTCCGGGTGAACTCGGACTGCGCCTGGAGCGGAGGTAGCCCGCAAGGCCAGATCCCTGCTCCGGTGAATTACACTTCCTCCTTGAAGCCGAGACCTAGGGAAAACCGTGGTCTGTCCCCGGTTTCCCATAGCCCCAAATTCGATGGTAGACCCCGTAGCCCGCGCTTTTGTTCGAGGCCTACCAGTTTGACCTAGTCAGGGAGCCTCTAAAATGAACGAATGGGCCGCAGACGGCGGAAAATTTGCTGCTGTTGTTCTCACCTTTATGGTCATTGGCCTCGCATTTATTGTTGGCTGGTGGCTGCGCGCGTTGCTCGCGCCGCCCGGACCGCCAACCACGCCAACCGAGTTTGGCCGCTCATGGGCGGGCTGGATGGTTTTCATTGGAACACTCTCGACCTTCCCTCGTTTCCTTCAGCACTTTGATGCTTATTCATTTGCGACGTGGCTGGTTGCAATAGTTTTCTTAGGTTCCCTTGCGTTCGTTGGCGGTTGTTTGTACGGGGCGCTGATCATGAAAGGCAGGACATTTACTCGTCGCTCTCTAGATGGGGTCGCCACGGATATCGTCACAGAAGATGTTGGCCCAAGCGAGCAAATTACCTGGATAGACAGATGCAGAAGTGCTGTGGACGCCTTGCGTTCCGCGGATGACGGCTTGTATGCGCAAGCATTACATGAGGTTGTCAGCGACGACAGACGAGATGGAGTGTGGGCAAAGGCACTTGCGAAGAGTGGTGGTGATGAGCGTCGAGCACGTGCAATGTATATCGCACTCGTCGTCAAGATTCTTAGGGTCGAGGCGAGAATTGGGAAGAGTTTTAAAGGCCTAAGATATTCGGATAATACTCGACCTAGAAACTCAACACGCGAAAATCAATCGTTGCCAGCCATGCCAAAAGATAGCGATTTAATCGCGCAGGCGCCCGACGCCAGGAGGTCAAAGAAGGCGAATTCAGATGACATTCCAGATGATCGCTTCGAGGCATCACTATTTGGTCGGCCTGATGGGCGGCAGGAGAAAGAACGTCTCGGTTGGGCGATTGCCCTATGCTTCGTTTACGTTGTCCTTTTCGCGGCGTTTTGGGCTGACTGGAAAGATTTCTCGAGTGGATTGTTTGCGACGTCAACCGACAGCAGATTGGCCGCCATCTTTGGCCATGTATTTACCGCCAATTTACTGACTGGTCCAGTTTGGTTTGGATTAAAGTGCGTTCCATCGTTTTCAAGCAAATGGCCATTTCGCGCTCTATTGCCCTCCGGTTCTGTTGCATTGAGAATTCTTCTCGTAATTTCCGGTGCGCAGTGGACTTTGTCCTTGTATTTTCTCGCAGCGCGCGTCATTGATTGAGCCAGCGTAGGGTAAACAAAGGCCATAAGGGCGTGCCCACGCGGTTCGAACGAGGTTTCGATGATCCGCATGCGGCGCTGGCGCCGTGGTCTCCGCCGCGCGGCACAGGTCGGCGAACACTCTCGAATCGCCACCGGCCCGCGGTGCTCTGGGACATGCAACGGGCGTGCCCGATCATCATGCCGGACATGACGCCGCCATGCGCCCCGCATTGACGCCCATCATTGCCCACCGATAGGCTGCCGCAACACCATCGCCGCTCGCCCCGTCGCAGGGCCGGCAGCATCACCCGGCAGACCAGGAGGTCAGCATGGAACGTGCAACGCGAATTGCAGCCATCGGCACACGATACCGCGACCACCCCGGCTTACGGGCGTTCGTGTGCGCCCTGCTGGCCAGTTTCGCCAGCGCGGCGCTGGCCCAGGGCACACTGGAAAACCCCCAGCCCGCGGGGTTCGAGAGCGGCATCGGCCTGGTCTCCGGCTGGCACTGCAACGCCGGGCAGATCCAGGTCCAGTTCGACGACCGAGCCCTGGTTACCGCCGCTTATGGAACTTCCCGCGGCGACACCGCCGGCGCATGTGGCGATACCAACAACGGCTGGGGACTGCTGTGGAACTACAACCTGCTCGGCCCCGGTGCGCACACCGTGCGCGCCTTTGCCGACGGCGTGCAGTTCGCGAGCGCCAACTTTCAGGTGAGCACGCTTGGCCAGGAGTTCGTCACCGGCCTCTCCGACATGGATACCTATGTGCTGTCGCTCGGCCTCGGTAAACAGCTGGCGTTGAACTGGCAGCAAAGCAAGCAGGGGTTCGTGATCACCGAGGTGGAAAATACCGGCTTTTTCTATTCCGACTTTACCGCGGCCTACAGCGGCACCTGGTACGGGGCCTGGAACTCGCCGTCCAGTGCCGGGGCCATCAACCTGACGCTGACCAAGGCGGCGAACAACCGGGATTTGATCCTCACCCAGGTCACCATGGCCAATACCGGCTGCGCGGTGAACAGCCGCCCGGGCGACGACGCCTTGAAGATCAACGACCCCTGGCTTTACATGGAGATGACCGACGGATCCGATCTCCTGCTGGGCTTCACCGCCACGCAGAACGACTCCATGCTGGGCGGCACCTTCTATTTCGACAGCGGGCCCTGCGCGGGGCTGGAAGGCATTTTCCATCTGTCGCAGCCCTGAGTTTCCGGGCCGGGGGCGGCCGCTGCCAATCGTCACAGCACATCGCCCTTGCTCTCCCGCGTGCACCAGGCCGCCAGTGCGGTGAGCAGCGCCGCCGCGGACAGATACCAGCCGACGGTGTGCAACCCATGGCGCGCTGCGAGCCAGGTGGCGGCATAGGGCGCCAGCGAGGCGCCGAAAATACCCGCCAGATTGAAGGCGAGCGAGGCGCCCGTGTAGCGCACCGCGGTGGGAAACTGCTCGCTCAGCAAGGTGCCGAGCGGACCATAGGTCAGCCCCATCAGCCCCAACCCCAGCGCCATGAACAGCGCCACCGCGGCATCCGTGCCGGCACCGAACAGCGGCGCGAAGGCGAAGCCGAACAGGGCGATGCCGAAACTCGAGGCCAGCATCATCCAGCGCCTGCCGAGGCGATCCGCCCAGTGCGCGGAAATGGGGATGCCCAACCCGAAAAAGAGCACGCCGAAGAGCTGGATCAGCAGGAACTGCTCGCGCGCATAGCCCAGTGCGGTGGTGCCCCAGGTGAGGGTGAACACGGTCATCAGGTAGAACAGCACGAAGGTGCACAGCCCCAGCAGGGTGCCGCGCGCCAGCGCGCCGGGGTGGCGGCGCAGCACCGCGAGAATCGGCACGCGCTCGCGCGCCCCGGCTTCGAGCGCGCGCCGAAACACCGGGGTTTCCTCGAGATTCAGCCGCACCCACAGGCCCACTGCCACCAGCACGCTGCTGGCCAGAAACGGCACCCGCCAGCCCCAGCCCAGAAATTGCGCCTCGTCCAGCAGCCGGGTCAGCAACAGAAAGGAACCGCCCGACAGGATGAAGCCGATGGGCGCGCCCAGCTGCGGAAACATGCCATACCAGGCGCGCCGGCCGGGTGGCGCGTTTTCGGTCGCCATCAGAATCGCGCCGCCCCATTCCCCACCGAGCCCCAAGCCCTGGCCGAAACGGCACAGTGCGAGCAGCAGCGGCGCGGCGACACCGGCCTGGGCATGGGTGGGCAACAGGCCGATGGCCAGGGTGGACAGGCCCATGGTCAGCAGTGCCGCCACCAGCGTGGCCTTGCGGCCGACGCGATCGCCGAAATGCCCGAACAGCGCTGAACCCACCGGTCGGGCGAAAAAGGCGATGGCGAAGGTCGCCAGCGATTGCAGCATGCCCGTGGCGGGATCGCCGGACGGAAAGAACAGCGCCGGAAAGACCAGCACCGCCGCGGTGGCGTAGATGTAGAAATCGAAAAACTCGATGGTGGTGCCCACCAGGCTGGCGAACAGCACGCGGCGCCGGCCATTGCCTTCCGCCACGGCCGCCGCCATGATCGCATCCGCCATCGCCACCCCCAGTCCCCGACCAAAGGCGCCCATGGTAGGGGCTTTTGCCGGGCTCGTGCGGCGCTCCCGCGCACCCATGCCGACTCCGGGAGCCGACCGACCATTGCGCCCGGCGCCACCGGAGGTCGCCCATGTCTTTCCAGCGACGCTCCCCGGGCCAGGTTTCGAGCTGCGGCCGTACCGGTCTGGGCGCGGCGGCGAATGCGGGCGGGGCGAACTGACCCATGGTCCGCGCCACCCTGCGCCTCGGCCTGCGCCAGAACCTCGGCCAGTTCGCCCTGCTGGTGCTGGTCAATGCCTTCGTCGGAGCGATGGTCGGGCTCGAACGCAGCATCCTGCCGGCCATAGCCGAGCAGGAGTTCCAGCTCGCCGCCAGGGCGGCGATCCTGTCGTTCATTGCGGTATTCGGCGTCACCAAGGCACTGACCAACTATTTCGCCGGCCGCCTCTCCGACCGCTTCGGCCGCAAGGGCGTGCTGGTCGCGGGCTGGTTCGTGGCAAGCCCGGTGCCCTTCCTGCTGATGTGGGCGCCCGACTGGAGCTGGGTGATCGCCGCCAACGTGCTGCTCGGTGTGAGCCAGGGTCTGACCTGGTCGACCACGGTGATCATGAAGATCGACCTGGTGGGGCCGCAGCAGCGCGGGCTGGCAATGGGGCTCAACGAATTCGCGGGTTATGTCGCAGTGGCACTGAGCGCGTTGGCCACCGGCTACGTCGCCGCGCACTACGGACTGCGGCCGCAGCCGTTCTACCTCGGCATCGGCTATGTCGCCGCCGGTCTGCTGTTGTCGGCGCTCGCGGTGCGCGAGACCCGCCATCACGTTGCCCATGAGATACGCCACCACCACGCCGGCGCCGGCGCCGCGCTCGGCCAGCTCGAAATCTTCCGCCGCACCTCGCTCAGCGACCGCAACCTGTCCAGCGTCAGCCAGGCGGGCCTGGTCAACAACCTCAACGACGGCATGGCCTGGGGGCTGTTTCCGCTGGTGTTCGCCGCCGCGGGCATGGAGCTCGCCCGCATCGGCCAGCTCGCCGCCATCTATCCGGCGGTGTGGGGCGTGGCGCAGATCTTCACCGGCGCACTGTCCGACCGCATCGGCCGCAAGGGCCTGATCACCTGGGGCATGTGGCTGCAGGCCGCGGGCATCGCCGTGACGGCGCTCGCGGACAGCTTCGCCGGCTTCGCCCTCGGCGGCGTGCTGCTCGGCCTCGGCACCGCGATGGGCTACCCCACCCTGCTCGCCGCCATCGGCGACGTCGCCCACCCCGAGTGGCGCGCCTCGGCGGTGGGCGTGTACCGGCGCTGGCGCGACCTGGGCTATGCGGTGGGCGCGTTGCTGGCGGGTTTTACGGCCGACCTGTTCGGCCTCGCCGCCGCGCTCTGGCTGGTGGCCGCGCTGACCTTCGCGTCAGGGCTCATCACGGCGACGCGGATGCGGGAGACGCTGGGTGCCCGGGCCGGCTGAACCTGGCCCGCTCACAATAGCGCCGCGTTCAACTCGCACTGGTACGCTCGCGCTCGCGTCCGATCAAAAGCGGCGCGGGCACCGTGACCACCGGCCCGGCGCCGCGCTCGGCACGCGGGTAGACGCTGAACTGCAACAGCCGCAGGCACAGTTCGGCGCCCGGCGCGAATGCCGGCACGTCGTGCCAACGCCGCGTCTGACGGCGCGCGATCTCGAGCACCTGCTGGCCTATCGCTGACCCGGCAACGTGCGCGAGCTGGGCGCGGTGTTGGAGCGCGCGGTGATCCTGGGCGGCAGCGGGCGCCTGGACCTCGAAACCGCCCTCGGCGCGGGCATCGCACGAAAGCACCGCGCGGCAGCGCCGGCACACCCGGGCACCGTGCCGAGTGGCGCCCCCACGGCGACAATCGCGGCGCGGGACCGACCCCGAACCGGCCCCAGTTGCCGGCCACGATCCCCGGCAATTGGCCACCACGGCGGGAGAATTTATGCTGGCGGCATCGAATACCCTGCCAGCGCCGCGGGCAGGACGCTGGAGCACCATGGCCGTCCCCACCTACGACCGATTCATCGAACCCGTGCTGCGTCATTTGGCGCAACATCCGGACGGCGTGCCGGCGCGGCAGGTCCACGAGGCGACCGCCGATGCGCTGGGGCTGAGCGCCGAAGACAGGCAACTGGTGCTGCCCAGTGGCGCGCAGCCCGTCTACAAGAACCGCGCCGGCTGGGCGCACGACCGCCTGAAGCGCGCCGGTTTGTCGAGCAGCCCAGAGCGCGGCATCTGGCGGATCACGCCGCAGGGCATCCGGTTTGCGGCCGACCATCCGGCGCCGCTCACGCCCGAAGAACTGCAGCGGATGGCGAGGGAGTTCATCGAGGTCCGATTGCGGCCTGCCAATGACGCGGCACTCGTCGAGCCGGCGGTGGCGACGACCGGGCTGACCGATGCGGTGGCGAGCCCCGATGACCGTCTGGGTCAGGCGCTGCTCGAACTGCGTGAGGCCGCCGAGGCGGAGTTGCTCGATCTGCTGGCCCGCGTGTCGCCGTCGTTCTTCGAAACCATCGTGCTCGACCTGCTGCACCGCATGGGCTACGGGGCGAGCCGCGCCGACTTGCAGCGCGTCGGCGGCGCGGGCGATGCCGGCATCGACGGCATCATCTCGCTCGACCGGCTGGGCTTTGAGAAGGTCTACGTGCAGGCCAAGCGCTGGCAGAACGCCATCGGCCGGCCGGAACTGCAAGCCTTCTACGGCGCGCTGGCCGGACAGAAGGCGAAGAAGGGCGTGTTCATCACCACCTCCGCCTTTACCGCGCAGGCGCTCGACTTCGCCAAATCGGTGGAGGGCATCGTGCTGGTCGACGGCGCACGCCTGGCAGGCCTGATGATCGACCACGAGGTGGGCATCGCCTCGCGCACGGTGCGGATTCCGAAGATCGACAGCGACTACTTCGACGAAGAGATGGCCTGAGATCTCACTCCGCGCCGGCTACACCCGCACCCGCCGCAACCGCAGCGCATTGCCGATCACCGACACCGAGCTGAAGGACATCGCCGCGGCGGCGATCATCGGCGACAGCAGGACGCCGAAGAACGGATACAGCACCCCGGCCGCAATGGGTACGCCGAGCGCGTTGTAGCCGAACGCGAACCACAGGTTCTGGCGGATGTTCGCCATGGTCGCCCGCGACAGGCGGATGGCGCGCAGGATGCCGGTGAGATCGCCCTTCACCAGAGTCACGCCGGCGCTTTCCATGGCCACGTCGGTACCGGTGCCCATGGCGATGCCGACCTGGGCCTGGGCCAGCGCCGGGGCATCGTTGATGCCGTCCCCGGCCATGGCCACGAACCGGCCCTCGGCCTGCAATTCCTCGATGTGTCGCGCCTTCTGCGCCGGCTGCACCTCGGCGATCACGTCGTCGATGCCCAGGGTATCCGCCACCGTACGGGCGGTGGTGGCGCTGTCGCCGGTGAGCATGACGATGCGGATGCCCTCTCCGTGCAGGGCGCGGATGGCCGCGAGCGTGCTGGCCTTGACCGGGTCGGCGACCGCGATGAGTCCGGCGGCACGGCCGTCCACGGCCAGCAACATGGCGGTCTTGCCGGCCCCGCGCAGCGCCTCGGCGCGCTCGGCCAAGCTGGCCGCATCGATGTGCAACGCAGCCATCAGCGCCTGGTTGCCGAGTACCACGTCCCGGCCTTCGACCCGGCCGCGCACGCCCTGGCCGGTGATCGAGACGAAGTCCTGATAGCGGCCCGGAGCGCAACCGCGCTCGGCGGCACCGGCGACGATGGCGGCCGCCAGCGGGTGCTCGCTGCCGCGCTCGAGCGTCGCCGCCAGGCGCAGGACCTCGTCCTCGGCGAACCCCTCGGCGGCGACCACGTCCTGCAGCCGTGGGCGGCCCTCGGTGAGGGTGCCGGTCTTGTCCACGACCAGCGTGTCCACCTGGCGCAGGGTCTGGATGGCCTCGGCGTTCTTGAACAGCACGCCCATGGCGGCGCCCTTGCCGCTCGCCACCACGATGGACATGGGCGTGGCCAGTCCCAGCGCGCACGGGCAGGCGATGATCAGCACCGCCACCGCGTTGATCAGCGCGTAGGCGAGCGCCGGCGGCGGGCCCCAGAGGCTCCAGGCGACGAAGGTGAGGACAGCTATGCCGATCACCGCCTGCACAAACCAGCCTGCGACCACGTCCACGAGATTCTGGATCGGCGCCCGGCTGCGGCTGGCCTCGGCGACCATCTGTACGATCTGCGCCAGCATAGTGTCGGCGCCCACTCGCCGGGCCTCGATCACCAGCGACCCGGTGCCGTTCACGGTGGCACCAATCACGGTATCGCCGGCCGCCTTTTCCACCGGGATCGGCTCGCCGGAGATCATGGCTTCGTCCACCGCGCTGTGCCCCTCGAGCACCACGCCGTCCACCGGCACCTTTTCGCCCGGGCGCACGCGCAGGCGGTCGCCGACCCGCACGTCTTCCAGCGGCACATCGGCCTCGGCGCCGTCGGCGGCGATGCGCCGCGCAGTCGTGGGCGCGAGGCCGAGCAGGGCCCGGATCGCGGCGCGGGTGGCGCTGCGCGCACGCAGCTCCATGACCTGGCCGAGCAGCACCAGTGCGACGATCACCGCGGCCGCCTCGAAATACACCCCGACCTGGCCGCCATGGTCCCGGAACGAGTCCGGAAACACGCCCGGCGCGACCACGGCGACCAGGCTGTAGCCATAGGCCATGCCGACGCCGAGGCCGATGAGCGTGAACATGTTGAGGTGCCCGGTGGTAACCGATTTCACCCCGCGCACGAAAAACGGCCAGCCGCCCCACAGCACCACGGGCGTGGCCAGCACCAGCTCGAGCCAGCGGATCGCCGGCCCATGGGGCAGCAATGCAGCCAGGCCGGGCACCATGCCGGCCATCGCGAAAACGAGCAGCGGCACGGCCAGGATGCCGGCGCCCCACAGGCGGCGGCTCATGGCGCGCAGCTCGGGGTTGTCCTCCGGCGCTGCGGTGATGGCCAGGGGCTCCAGGGCCATGCCGCAGATGGGGCAGTCGCCGGGGCCGCGCTGCTGCACCTCGGGGTGCATGGGACAGGTGTAAAGCGCGTCGCGGTCGGCCGGTGCTGCCGCGGGACGCTCGGCGTGATGCCCGCTGCACCGGCCGCGCAGATCCGGCTGCAGAAACGCCGCCGGACCCGCGGCAAAGCGGTCATGGCAGCGCCTGGAGCAAAAGTACCAGGTCTTCCCGGCATGCGCGGCGGTGGCCGCTGCATGCGCTTCGTCCACCGTCATGCCGCAGACCGGGTCGGTCGCCATGCCTTACCTCTCGTCTGCAAAGGGCCTTGAGTTACCGCCGTGCGCCGGGCCCGGCCGGGCCCGGCGCGGCCCCCTCATTAGGGATGGTGCATTTCGTGTTCCTGGGTGCCGGCGCCCGGGCCGCTCATCATGCCCCCACCCATCATCCCTCCGCCCATCATGCCCATGCCGCCCATCATCTCCATGCAGCCCTGCATGCGCTCCTGCATCTGCTGGCGGTCGCTGGCATCGATCACCCCGTCCTTGTTGAAGTCCATGTGGGCGAAGCGGGTCTCGGCCTGTTTCAGGAATTCCTCCTTGGTGACCTTGCCCTCCCCCATCATCATGCCGCCGTGCATGCCCATTCCCATGCCGCCCTGCGCCAGGGCGCCTCCGGACAGGACCGCCGAACCCAGGGCGGCTGCCAACAACAGCTTGCGCGTTTTCATCGCGACTCTCCCGAGGGCCCATGGCCCCACACGGCGGCAGTGTCCGGCACCTGCCCGCCCCTTTGCTGTGACGCCGGCAGCGGCAGGGGCCGCTGCGGCCGGATGCATCATCTGTCGGTCGACATGCTCAATTGATATAGGCCTCGGTCGCATAGCGGCGCATCATGCGGTGGCTGTTGAAAAACGAGGCATTTTTGGCGATCGCGCCCTGCATCACCCGCACCCAGCCGCCGGGGGCGGTCTCATAGCCGTAGTAGAGGGGCAGCACCGTGTGTTCGAGCTTTTCGTAGAGCGCCGCGGCATGGCCATCGTGGCCGGTCTCGGTGGGCGTCCCCACTGCCCAACCGGTGACACCCTCGATGCAGCCCTCCACCCACCAGCCATCCAGCACCGACAGCGAGGGCACGCCGTTGAACGCGGCCTTCATGCCGCTGGTGCCGGACGCCTCCAGCGGCGGCAGCGGCGTGTTCAGCCACAGGTCGCTGCCGGACACCATCAGCAGGGCAGTGTCGAGGTCGTAATCGGGCAGATAGGCCATCGGGACCACGTCGGTCAGCGCGCGGATGTGGCGGTGCAGCAGCTCGATCAATCGCTTGCCGCCGACGTCGTGCGGATGGGCCTTGCCCGCGATCACCACCTGGAAGCTGCGTTCGGCAGCGATGGCGCGCAACCGATCCAGGTCGGCGAACAGCAGGTCCGGCCGCTTGTAGGCGGTCATGCGCCGCGCGAAGCCGAGGATGGGCACGCGCGGATGCAGGGTCACGCCGGTCACCTGGCGCACCCGGTCGATCAGCGCCTGCTTGGCCTCGGCGTGGGCATCGAGCAGGGCGGCGGTGGGGATGCAGCAGTCGGCGCGCACCAGCAGTTCCGGCTCGTGACACCAGCCGGGCAGGTAACGGTCATAGAGGACGCGCAGCGACGGCGCCGTCCAGGTATGGGGATGCACGCCATTGGTGACGGCGTGCACCCGGTAACCCGGAAACATGCGCCGTGACACCTCGGCATGGCGCTGCGCCACGCCATTGACGTATTCGCTGAGGTTCAGCGCCAGGCGGGTCATGTTGAGCGCATCCTCGCCGCCGAGCTGCTTGAGCACCGCCAGCGGGATGAAATCGTCGAGCACCTGCTGCACCAGATCGTAGCCGAAGCGGTCGTGACCGGCCTCCACCGGGGTGTGGGTGGTGAAGCAGCACAGGCCGCGCACCCGGGGCACGTCGTAGGGCGATTCGCCGGGGCGCAGTTCCTCGGGCCGATGGGCATGGCGGTGCAACAACTCCAGCGCGAGCAACGCCGAATGACCCTCGTTCATGTGGTACTGGCGGATGGCGAAGCCCAGCGCCTGCAGCAGGCGCACGCCACCGATGCCCAGCACCGCCTCCTGGCGCAGCCGGTAGGGAGCGCCGTCGCCGTACAGTTCGTGGGTGATGCGCCGGTCCTCGGGGTGGTTCTCCTCGAGGTCGGTGTCGAGCAGCAGCACCGGCTGCTGACCGCCCAGGTGGCCGCGCAGCAGGTACAGCCAGCCGCCGACCCAGACGTCGCGATCGCCCAGCGTCAGCGCCACCTTGGCCGACAGCGGCACGGCATGCTCGCGCGGCTCCCAGGGCGCCGGCTGTTCGATTTGCCGCCCGGCCTCGTCGAAGGTTTGCCGAAAGTGTCCGCCGCGCGACACCAGGCTCACGGCCACCAGCGGCAGTTCGAGGTCAGCGGCGGCGCGCACCGTATCGCCGGCGAGCACGCCGAGGCCGCCGGCGTAGGTGGGAATGGCGCTTTCCAGCGCGATCTCCATGGAGAAATAGGCAACCCGGGGCTCGTGCAGAAAGGCTTCGAGCGGGGACATCTGCAACCTCCGCAGCAACATTGGGCCGGTGGTTCCGGCCCGATCGCCCGAGTATAGCGCGGCATTCCCGGCACCAAGATGAAGGGTGCGGCCGCTACCCTATGACCACTGAAAACGCGGCAGTTGCTGGAATGCGTCGCAGACCTTGCTGTGCCAGGCGCCGCTCAGTTGCGAGAGGAAGGGGTCGTTGCCCTCGAAGTGGAATCGCTGTGACAGCGCCAGGCCATCACGCCGATAGAGCGCGACCTCGTAGGGCGGACCCACCGAGATGTTGGAGCGCGCGGCCGCATCCAGGCTGACCAGGGACAGCTGCGCGGCATCTTCCAGGGCCATGTCGAAGCGGGCGACGCGATCCAGCATGGGCTTGCCGTACTTGATCTCGCCGATCTGCAGAAAGGGCGTCTGGGCGGACGCCGCCATGTAGTTGCCCTGGGGATAGATGATGAACAGGCCCGGGGGCTCGGCGCCAATCTGTCCGCCCAGAATCAGCGTCACCTCCGGTGCCTGGCCGCTGGCGCGCAGCGCCGGGCCGTGCTGGTTCTGGATCCACAGGTTGGTGGCGCCGATGTACTCGGCGGCCTCGAACAGGTAGCGCGCGCTGTTGAGATTGCCCGCGGCGCCGGGGTAGGCGAGATCGCGTTCCAGGTAGCACAGCAGCTGCTGGCTGAGCGCCAGATTGCCGGCGCTGAGCAGCACGAACAGGCGATCCGGCCCCGGTTGCAAGACGTGCATCTTGCTGTACACGGACGCATAGTCGACCCCGGCGCTGGTGCGGCTGTCGGAAGCCAGCACCAGGCCCTGGTCGATGCAGATGCCGAGGCAGTAGGTCACCGGTAGAGCCCTTTAACACCGACCATCAGCGAAACCGCACCACCGCATGGCCGGGGATGGTGACCTCGCCCCTGGCGTTTTTCAGGAACAGACCGACCCTGACTTCGCGGGACGCCTCATCCTTGGCTTCGACCACACCGCCCGCGGTCATGGTCTCGCCGAGAAAGGCGGCTTGGCGGTTGGCGTAGCCGAACGAGACCAGGGTGGCATCGTCGCCAATCCAGTCGGTGACCACCTGACCGATCCAGTCCCCCTGCAGCGGGCCATCGAGCACGATGCCCGGATAGCCCTCCTCCTGGGTCGCGTAGGCGTGGTCGAAATGGATGCGGTGGGGGTTCCAGATCGCCGCGTTGTACATGAACAACTGGACGATGCCGGCGGTGTGGTCGCGGCTGGGCAGGGCGTCGCCGGGCTGGATGTCCTCGAACTTGGGCATGGTCATCTCACAAGCAGTGGTAATCTCGTAATCGGTGACTATCTCGCAATCAGCGAGGTGATTTCGTTGAGCACGGGCTCGCCGGCCTCGGTCTTCACCTCGGTCTCGGTGACCACGAAGATGAGCGGGCCGGTCTTGCCGGCCTTCTCGTAGATGTCCTTCAGCCGCCGGGTGATCACCAGGCGGTCGCCCGGGCGGATGGGGCGGTGATAGGCGGTATCGGAATTGCCCGCCATGACCCGCTTGAGCGGCAGCGGCGGAATCAACTTGTCCTCGGCGATGCCGTCCTTGCGCAACTGCTCGGGCGGCAGGATCTCCATCGAATAGCCAAAGTGGAACAACGGCGGCGCCTCGTCACCGTCGAGATACTTGCGCGCGCGCTGGCCGGTGGAGACGGCGTATTTCTGGATGTCGCGCCGGGTGACTTCGACCCGGATCGCGGGGCTGGCGGTCCCGATCCGGGCCTTGATTTCCGGGGTCAGCAGTTCGGCCATGGACGCTCCTGGTGGTCGCTCTCTGAGGGAACCGATCGGAGGCCGCGCCGCGGCGCTCCGATGGCAGGGGGTTGAATGGCGCTCAGACCACAGCGGGCATGATCTGGATGCCGGGGGCGGCCGCCAGAAACTCGCCGAGCTTGCCGCCCAGGGTCTTGAAGTGCGGAGTTTCGCGGTGCGTGGCCAAGTCCTCCTTGCTGCGGTACTGCTCCAGCATCACATAGGTGGTCGGGTCATCGGTCTTGTGCAGCTGATAGAAGGTGCAGGCGGGCTCGTTGGCGCGCACCGCGGCGGTCAGTTCCTTCATCAGGGCTTCGAAACCGGCCTGCTTGCCGTCCTGGATTTTCAGGGTTGCGATCACACCGATCATAGTTTTCTCCTCGCTCTGGGTTATGGGTTATGGGTTATGGGTTATGGGTTTGGGGAAACGGTGCCCGGCGCATGGTAAAGGAATTGCCGTACCGGATCAGCCCGGCCCGGGCACCACAGCGCGCCATATCGACCGCAGCGGCCATGGGTTCAGTAGCCGCCGGGCTGCACTGCCGCCTGGCGGTTGCGCCGCCAGGCGACCGCAGCCGGCAGCAGGCTGAGCACGATGATGCCCAGCAGTACCCAGGTGAAATGCTCCTTGACGGCCGGCAGGTTGCCGAAGCCATAACCCAGACCGACGAAGCTGCCCACCCAGGCCAGCGCGCCCAGCGCATTGCAGGCGAGAAAGCGGCCATAGGGCATGCGCCCGACCCCGGCGACGAAGGGCACGAAGGTACGCAGGAATGGCGCGAAGCGCGCGATCACGATCGCCTTGCCGCCGTGGCGCTCGAAAAACGCCCGCGCCCGCTCCAGGTGGTCGCGGCGGATCCAGCGCGAATCCCGGGCATAGACCGCAGCGCCGACGCGGCTGCCGATGAAGTAGTTGAGGCTGTCGCCGAGGACCGCGGCGGCGAACAGGCTGCCGCTCAGGATCCAGGGATCCAGGCTGCCGACGCCGGCGAGCGCGCCGGCGGCGAACAGCAGGCTGTCGCCCGGCAGGAAGGGCATCACCACCAGCCCGGTCTCGACGAACACGATCAGGAACAGGATCGGATACAGCCACAACCCGTACTGGCCCAGCAGTTCGAGCAGGTGGCGGTCGACGTGGAGGATGAAATCGATCAATGCCATGGATCAGAGGCCGGGGTCGAAAGGCGGCACCTTACCCAAGACGCAGGAAAAGCAGAAGGGCGGCAATGCCGCCCTTCTCGCCCTTGGGTGCGGACAACCCAGCGTCAGGAGACGCGCAATCCCAGCTTGGCCATGCCCTCGCGATCGCACACCGGCGCGCGCTTGGTGCCGGGCGCGAGCTTGACCGAGCCCGGGGTACGCTCGAAGGAATCCACCAGGCCGATCTCTTTGGCGTACTCGCGCAGTTCGGGCAGCACCTCCTTGCCGATCAGTTCGATGGAGCGGTTGCGCTGCTGGTCGCTGGCCACGCCCTGGACGTTGAAGAAGGTGAACGAACCCGGACGGATCACGCTCAGGATGGCCTTGATCTTGGGGATCACCTGCTTGGGTGTGCCCACCACGATCTGCAGGTTCTCCTGCGCGCGCTGGTAGGAGTTCCAGAGCTTCTCCTTGATCAGGTCGAAGTTCTGCTCCTCCTGCCACTTGCCGCTGCGCGCCGCCGCCAGCTTGTCCTTGCTCACGCCCAGCCAGGAGCCGCCCGGCGCCTTGGCCAGGATGCGGATCGCAGTCTTGGAGTTGTAGCCCGGCGGCAAGGTGTGCTCGGGCCGGCTGAAGCCGTTCTGGCCACCGCCGAAGGCGTAGCCGCGACCCACCTGCTGCGCCTCCTCCTCGTTGTCGGAGACGAACACCGGCAGCAGGTAGCCGAAGTTCTCCGGTCCGGCCTGGTAGCCCAGTTCGGCGGCCTTGTCGGCATACATGTCCCACAGATCGCAGGTCGGTCCCAGCGCGGAACCCAGGCCCACGTAGGGATAGCGCTTCTCGGCACACCAGATCACCGTCTCCGGCGACAGCACGCCGGGAATCCACTGCTGGGGATAGGGCTCCTGCAGCGGCAGCGCCCAGGGATTCACGTGGCGGTAGTGGAAGTGCTTGCCCTCGTAGCGCCAGGGGCCGGGCCGGGTCCAGGCCTGGATGATGAAATCGTGGGCCTCGTTGAACAGCTCGCGGTTGTAGGCCGGGTTGGCGTTGTTGAAGAACTGCTCGGAGCCGGCGCCACGCACCCAGCCGGCCACCAGGCGTCCGCCCGAGATGAGGTCGATCTCGGCCAGCTCCTCGGCGATGCGCAGCGGGTGTTTGACCACCGGCAACGGATTACCCACCAGGATGATCTTGGCCTTGCGGGTGGCACGCGCCAGCACCGCCGCCTCGATGTTGATCACGTTGCCCATGCAGTAGGGGTTGCCGTGGTGCTCGTTGAGCGCCACGCCATCGAAGCCCACGTCCTCGGCCAGGCAGTATTCATCGATGAACTGGTTGTAGTCGTGGGCAGCCTTCTTGCGATCGAGGTAACTGTTGGATACGCCGAAGAACGCCTTGTTGGCCAGCACGACGTTCTCGTCGATGTGGCGGTATGGGCGCTCGGTGAAGTAGGCGAATTTCATTGCGGACTCCTCTGGTACGGCTTGATGGCAGATTTCTTTCGGCCCCGCGCCGTACCAGCCAGCGCGGGGCCGAGCATTCGCTAGGCTCGCGCCCTCGCCTGGTCGGCTCCGGGCACCGGGATCGGCAGGTTGAACAGCTCGATGCAGTTGAGCCCCATGGCCTGATCGCGTACTTCCTGCGGCACCCCCTGGGTGTGGCGGTCGATCATGTCCTGCGACCAGGGCCAGGTGGAATCGCTGTGCGGAAAGTCGTTGGCCCACAGCAGCCGCCTCGAATTCATGCGATGGGCGCAGGCGAAGGCCTCCCAGTCGTCCTGGAAGGTGAGCCAGACGTTCTCGCGGATGTACTCGCTCGGCGGGCGCGGCAGCACCGGGCCGTGCTTGCCGTGACCGTGGCGATAGGCGGCGCGGTTCATGCGGTGCATGAAATGGGGCAGCCAGCCGGCATCGCCCTCGGCACCGACGAACTTGAGTTTGGGGTGGCGTTCGAACACCCCGCCCAGCACGAACAGTCCGACCAGATCCTGGATGCCGCGAATCAGCTTCAGGAAGCTGTTGAGCTTGTGGCCGCGGTACTCGGTGAGGGAGGCGGCGCTTTCCTTGGAAGTAAGAATGTGGAAGCACAACGGCAGATCGAGATCGGTGGCGCACTCCCAGAGGGCGTCGTACATGGGGTGGTCGTAATCCTCCTCGATCGGCCGGCCCGGCATCATCACACCGACGAAACCAGCTTCCTTGATGCGGCGGAAATCCTCGATCGCCGAATCCACCGACAGGATCGCGGTCTGTCCCAGGCCGAACAGATTTTGCGGTGCCGCCGCACAGTACTGCTGCAGCCAGCGGTTGTAGGCCTTGAAGCAGGCATCCTTGTAGAGCGGGTCCTTGAGATTGCACAGCACCATGCCCACCGAGGCGTAGATGACCTCGGCGTCGACACCGTCGCGCTGCTGGTCGGCCACCCGCGTGGCCGGATCCCAGCCGCTCTGGTGCATGTCGTGGAACCGCCGGTGCGGGGCCACCTTGGGCATCACCTCGTCGGGGATGCCGGCGGCCGACATCAGGCCGATCTCGAGCGGGCGCTTGTAACCCTCGATCGCATAGGCATCGCCGCCCTTGCCGTCATCCACCAGGTGGGGCGCGCGGTCGCGGTAGGCGGGGTCGATGAAATCCCGATAACACTCCGGCGGCTCGACGATATGAGAGTCGGCGGAGACGACGGGCATGCGCATGCTGTTCATGGTGAAGTTCCTCGCGGTTGTTATGTAAGCCTTGGATGCACCTGGCCCCATTGCGCCAGATCAAGAAACGGGGGTTTCGGCTAGTGGAAGTCATCATCGGCCAAAAAGCAAGAATGCCGCAGCTACAGCAGCTCGTCGAACGGCAGCACCTCCACCCACTCGCCGGCGGCGATGTCACCGCTTCCGGCAGGCACCAGGATAAAGGCATTGCAGCGCGCCAGCGCCGCGAATGCCGCGGAGCTCTGCTGCGCGTCCGGGGTGACCCGAAGCTCGGCGGCGGCGGATTCCATCCGGGCGCGCAGCAGTTCGAGACGGCTGCGGTTGCGCCGCAGCGGCGCGCTGGTGCGGGCGGAGAGTCGCAGGGGTTCGGCGTCGTCCGCGCCCTGCAGGCGGCGGATCAGCGGGACCACCAGCTGGTGGAAAGTCACCAATGCCGATACCGGATTGCCCGGCAGCCCGCACGCCAGGGCGGCGCCGAGGCGGCCGCAGATGAACGGCTTGCCCGGCTTGATCGCCACCTTCCAGAACGTCACCTCGCCGAGTTCGCGCAGGATCTCCAGGGCGTAGTCGGCCTCCCCCACCGAGGCGCCGCCACAACTGAGCACCAGGTCGGCCGCGGCGGCCGCGTCGCGGAACGCCGCACGCAACGCCTCCGGCCGGTCGGGCAGGATGCCCAGGTCCCGCACCTCGGCCCCCAGCCGCGCCAGCATCGCGCCCAGCACGTAGCGGTTGCTGTCGTGGATCTGCCCGGGGCCCAGCGCAGTCCCCGGTGGGCGCAGCTCGTCGCCGCTGGCGAACAGCGCCACCCGCACCCGGCGCCGCACCCGCGCCTGCGCAAGGCCCAGCGTCGCCAATACCCCGATCTCGATCGCGCCCAGGCGCCGGCCGGCTGGCAGCAGCAGTGCGCCGCGGGCGACGTCCTCACCGGCGCGGCGCACGTTCGCGCCTGGTGCGGGTGCCTGCACGGCCAGCGCGATGGCATCGCCTTGGCGCACCACATCCTCCTGGATCACCACGGTATCGGCGCCGGCGGGCAGTGCCGCGCCAGTGGTGATGCGCACGCACTCGCGGCTCCCGACGGCGCCGGCCCAGGGCGCCCCGGCCAATGCGGTGCCAACCACCTGCAGCCGCGCGCCGGCCGCCAGATCGGCGTGGCGCAGCGCATAGCCATCCATCGCCGAGCAGTCCACCGCCGGGAGGTCGGCGGTGGCGTGCACCGGCGCCGACAGAATCCGGTCGGCGAGCTGTGCCAGGGGCACCAGCTCGGTCTCCCCGACCGCGGTCGCCAGGGCGCACAGGCGCGCCCGCGCTTCATCCAGGGGCAAGGGAGCGTCAGCCATGGCTTGGGGCACTGAGGTGTTTCATCCCGGGGTCTCGTATTCTCAGGCGCTGGCCGCTGTTACCATGCGGCGGCCGCCATGCGCAACGTACGCCCGCCCGCGGTCCGGGCGGCAGCCGTTATCAGCAGCCACGAGGATAAGCCCAGATGAAACTCTACGACTACCCGCAGGCGCCCAACCCCCGCCGCGTCAACATCTTTCTCGCCGAAAAAGGCATCCAGGTGGAGCGGGTGCCCATCGACCTGATGAAGGGCGAGCAGCTCACCCCCGAGTACCGCGCCAAGAATCCCGCCTGCGACATTCCCATGCTGGAGCTGGACGACGGCACCTGCATCAGCCAGATCCGCGCCATCTGCCGTTACTTCGAGGAGATCCATCCCGCCACACCGTTGCTGGGCAGCACCCCGACCGAAAAAGCGCTGTGCGAGATGTGGGAACACCTCGCCTTCATGAACGGCCTGCTGGCCGTGGCCGAGGTATTCCGCAACACGGCGAAGGGCTTCGCCGACCGCGCCGTGGTCGGCCCCCACAACTACCCGCAGTCGGCGGAACTCGCCGAGCGCGGCCGCGCCCGGGTGGCGAACTTCTTCACCGACTTCGACAAGCAACTCCAAGGCCGCGACTACGTCGCCGGTGACTTCTACTCGATGGCCGACATCACCACGCTGGTGACCTGCGATTTCGCCAAATGGATCAAGGCCGAGATCCCCGCGGAATGTACCCGGCTCAAGGCCTGGTACGGGCGCATCGCCGCACGGCCGGCGGTGCAGGCCAACAGCTGATCGCCCGGGCTGTGCTACATTGCCGCGCTGACCGCTTTTGCTGCAGCTCGCTTCGCACCCCGCCACCGCGCGCCGGCGGCGGGGACGATCCACACTCGTGCGGGGCGGCGGGCGCCGGCCGTTCTTTTCCATTCCCTTCGACTGTGCTGACAGAGGACACGAGCCATGAGTCTTGAGCAACGCCAATTCCGGGATGCGCTGGGTGCCTTCGCCACCGGCGTCACCGTGGTCACCGCCAAGGATGCCGACGGCAAGCCGGTGGGCGCCACCGCCAACAGCTTTTCCTCGGTATCTCTGGACCCGCCGCTGGTGCTGTGGAGCGTCGCCAAGACCGCCAACTGCTTCGATGCCTTCATGCAGGCCAAGCACTTCGCCATCCACATCCTGCATTCCGGACAGGAAAACATCAGCCGCCTGTTCGCCACCAAGGAAGCCGACAAGTTCGCCAATCTCAAGTGGCACGAAAACGCCAACGGCGCGCCGCTGCTGGAGGACTACAGCGTGCGTTTCGAATGCAGCACCGAACACCTCTACGAGGGCGGCGACCACATCATCGTCGTCGGCCGCGTCCACGACATGGACGCCCAGGACCGCGAGCC
>JADLCO010000204.1 GCA_020847115.1 Pseudomonadales bacterium
AACACGCCGCATCCGGTGATCGGCCTGATCACCGAATGGACCGATCGCGAGGGCCAGGTGGAACGCCGCTCCGAGTCGTTCGACTACGGCGGCACCATGCGCCTCGGCGCCCAGGAGGCGCGCCTGGTGCCGGGTTCGCGGGCGCGGCAGATCTATGGCCGGGATCTGATCGTGGAGCGCCATCGCCACCGCTACGAGGTCAACAACAACTACATCGGCGTGATCCAGGCGGCGGGCATGAAGGTGGGCGGCTGGTCGGCCGACGAATCCCTGGTGGAGACCATCGAGCTGCCCGACCATCCCTGGTTCTTCGCCTGCCAGTTCCACCCGGAGTTCACCTCCACCCCGCGCACCGGCCATCCGCTGTTTTCCGGGTTCGTGCAGGCCTGCCTGGCGCAGGCGCGCACCCGGTCGGCGGCCGCCGCCGTCAACCAGTAGCTCGCTGCCGATGAACGCGGTGGTGACCCTGGGCGACATCGCCTTCGCCAACGACCGGCCGCTGGTGCTGCTCGGCGGCATCAATGTGCTCGAATCCCGGGAGCTGGCGCTGCGCGCCGCCGAGCATTTCGTGGCGGTGACCGCCCGGCTCGGCATGCCCTACGTGTTCAAGGCGTCGTTCGACAAGGCCAACCGCACCTCCATCCACTCCTTTCGCGGCCCGGGGCTGGAGGAAGGCCTGCGCATCCTCGACGAGGTGAAATCGCGCTTCGGCGTGCCGGTGGTCACCGACATTCACGAGCCCGGTCAGGCGGCGCCCGCGGCCGAGGTCTGCGCGCTGCTGCAGTTGCCCGCCTTTCTCGCCCGCCAGACCGATCTGGTCGCCGCGCTGGCGGCCACCGGCGCCGCCATCCACCTCAAGAAACCCCAGTTCATGAGCCCGGAGCAGACCGCGCACCTGGTGGCCAAGTTTCGCGAGTGCGGCAACGACCGCCTGCTGCTGTGCGAGCGCGGCAGCTGCTTTGGCTACGACAATCTGGTGGTGGACATGCTCGGCTTCGGGGTGATGAAACGAGCCACCGGCGGCGTGCCCCTGACCTTCGACGTCACCCATGCCCTGCAGCGCCGCGATCCCGGCGGTGCGGCGTCGGGCGGGCGCCGTGCCCAGGTCGCGGAGCTGGCCCGCGCCGGCATCGCCACCGGCATCGCCGGCCTGTTTCTCGAAGCTCACCCCGATCCCGATCACGCCTTCTGCGACGGCCCCAGCGCGCTGCCGCTGGCGCTGCTGGAGCCGTTTCTCGCCCAAGTGAAGGCGCTCGACGACCTGGTCAAGGCGCTGCCGCCGCTGGCCATCGGCTGAATTCGCCGAATTTTCGACCCCACCACAGGAACCGAGCATGACCAGAATCGCCGACATCCGCGCCTACGAGGTACTCGACTCCCGGGGCAATCCCACGGTCAACGTGGACGTGGTGCTCGACGGCGGCGCGGTGGGCAGCGCCTGCGCGCCCTCGGGCGCCTCCACGGGCTCGCGCGAGGCCCTGGAACTGCGCGACGGCGATGCCAAGCGCTACCTCGGCAAGGGCGTGCTGCAGGCGGTCGCCAACGTCAACGGCACCCTGCGCGACTTGCTGCTGGGCGCCGATGCCACCGACCAGCGCGAGCTCGACCGTCGCATGATCGCGGCCGACGGCACCGACAACAAAGGCAAGCTGGGCGCCAACGCCATCCTCGGCGTGTCCCTGGCGGCAGCCCGGGCGGCGGCGCTGGGCCGCGGGGTGCCGCTCTACCGGCATATCGCCGAACTCGTGGGCGGTCAGCCGAACTACCGGATGCCGCTGCCGATGATGAACATCATCAACGGCGGCGAGCACGCCGACAACAACGTCGATATCCAGGAATTCATGATCCAGCCGGTGGCCGCGCCCACCTTCGCCGAGGGGCTGCGCGCCGGCGCCGAGATCTTCCATGCCCTGAAGAAGGTGCTGGGCGGCCGCGGTCTGGCCACCGCGGTGGGCGACGAGGGTGGCTTCGCGCCCAACCTCGCCTCCAACGCCGAGGCGCTGGCGGTGATCGCCGAGGCGGTGGCCACCGCCGGCTACCGCCTCGGCACTGACATCACCCTGGCCCTGGACTGCGCCGCCTCCGAGTTTTATCGCGACGGCCGCTACCAGCTGCGCGGCGAGGGCAAGGATTTCGATGCCGCCGGATTCGTCGGCTATCTGGCCGATTTGTGCGATCGCTACCCCATCGTCTCCATCGAGGACGGCCTGGACGAAGCCGACTGGGACGGCTGGAAGCTGCTCACCGGGCGCCTTGGCGACCGGATACAGCTGGTTGGCGATGATCTGTTCGTCACCAACACCGCAATTCTTGGCCGTGGCATCGAGCAGGGCGTCGCCAATGCCATCCTCATCAAACCCAACCAGATCGGCACCCTGTCCGAGACCCTCGACGCCATCGCCATGGCGCGCGCCGCCGGCTACCGCGCGGTAATCTCGCACCGCTCCGGGGAGACCGAGGACACCACCATCGCTGATCTCGCCGTGGCCACCGGCGCCGGCCAGATCAAGACCGGCTCGCTGTGCCGCTCCGACCGCGTGGCCAAGTACAACCGCCTGCTGCGCATCGAGGCCGAGCTCGACGGCACCGCGCCCTACCGCGGGCTGGGCGAGCTGCGCCGCGGCTGATGGCGCGGCACCTGGCAGCCGGCCGGCCCTAGAATCGCGCCATGCGCTGGCTCATCACCATCCTGCTGCTATTGCTGCTCGGCCTGCAGTATCGCCTCTGGTGGGGCGAGGGCGGCTACCGCGAGCGCGCGCGGCTGGAGCGCGAGGTCGCGGCACAACAACTGCGCAACCAGGAGTTGGAAGCGCGCAACCGCAAGCTCGCCGAAGAAGTGGAACTGCTCAAGTCCGGCATCGGGGTGGAGGAGCGCGCCCGCCGCGACCTGGGCCTGGTGGGCGAGGGCGAGCAGTTCTACATGCTCCTCGACGACCGGGAGCGCAAGCCGTGAGGCACTGGATCGTGGTGCCGGCGGCGGGCAGCGGGCGCCGCTTCGGCGGCGGCGTGCCCAAGCAATATCTGGAGCTCGGCGGCCGACCGGTCATCATCCATGCCCTGGAGCGGCTGCTGTGCAGCAATCCCGTGGCCCTGGTGGTGGTGGTGGCGCCGGGCGACGAGTACTGGCAGCGGCTGGCCGGGCGCGACGACCCGCGCATCCTCACCGCCGTGGGCGGGGCCGAGCGGATCGATTCGGTGCGCGCCGGACTGGCGCTGCTGGCCGGGCGCGCCGCGCCCGAGGATCCGGTGCTGGTACACGATGCGGTGCGGCCGTGCGTGACTCCGGACGACATCCGCGCCTTGCTCGCCGCCGCCGATCACCCCGGCGGCGCGGTGCTGGCGGTGCCGGTCGCCGATACCCTCAAGCGCGTCGACACCACCGGCCGGGTTACCGCCACCGAATCGCGCGCCGGCCTCTGGGCGGCGCAGACCCCGCAACTGTGCCGCTATGGCGCGCTGGTGGCGGCGCTGGCCGGTGCCGGGGGCGCGGCGATCACCGACGAGGCCGCCGCCCTGGAGGCCGCCGGCCACCACCCCCGGGTGGTGCCGGGGCGGCGCGACAACATCAAGATCACCTGGCCCGCCGATCTGGCGCTGGCTGCGGCCATCCTCGCCGCGCAGGAGCGGGCGTGAAGCTGCGTGTCGGCCACGGCTATGACGTGCACCGCTTCGGTCCCGGCGACCACGTGGTGCTCGCCGGCGTGCGCGTTCCGCACAGCGCAGGGGTGATCGCCCATTCCGACGGCGACGTACTCATCCACGCCCTGTGCGATGCCCTGTTCGGGGCCGCGGCGCTGGGCGACATCGGTCGCCACTTTCCCGACACCGATCCCCGCTACCGTGGCGCCGACAGCCGCATCCTGCTGCGCCGGGCGATGGCGCTGCTGCACGCCCAGCGCTGGGATCTGGTCAATGCCGATCTGACGCTGATCGCCGAGGCTCCGCGGGTTGCGCCCCACCAGTGCGCCATGATCGCCAACCTGTGCAGCGATCTGGGTGTGGATGAGGATCGGATCAACATCAAGGCCACTACCACGGAAGGACTGGGGTTCGCCGGCCGCCGCGAGGGCATCGCCTGCCACGCGGTGGTGCTGATCGCCGAACGGACCTCCCCCTAGTGGAGCGGCATGCAGGGGAAGCCGGCTTCGATCTGGCGTTTCCCCGTGCCCTGGGATCGCCCGTGTGCAGTGGCCGGCTGCGCACTGTCCCCGAGGACTTCACGGTCGAGGAACTGCTGCCTGCGGATTTCGCGTTCAGCGGCGCGGGCGAGCACCTCTGCCTGGAGATTCGCAAGCGCGGCGAGAACAGCCGCTGGGTGGCGCGCCGGCTTGCCGTCGCCGCCGGCGTCGCCGAAGCCGACGTGGGTTTCTGCGGGCTGAAGGATCGCCACGCCGTCACCACCCAGTGGTTCAGCGTGCCGGTGCGCGGTGACGCGATGCCCGAACTGGACGGGCTGGACGCCGAGATCCTGTCCCGGCAGCGGCATCGCACGAAATTGCGCCGCGGCATGCACGCCGGCAATCGCTTCCGCATCCGCCTGCGCGCGGTCGCGGGTGACCGCGAGGCCATCGCCGCGCGTCTCCGCCAGCTCGCTCAGGGTGTGCCCAACTATTTCGGCTCCCAGCGCTTTGGTATTGCGGGCAACAATCTGGTCGCTGCGCAGGCGTTGATGCAGCAATCGCGTATCCGCGGCGGTGGCCGCAACGGCCTCTACCTCTCCGCGGCGCGCTCCTGGCTGTTCAATCTGGTGCTGGCGGCGCGGGTGCGGGACGGCAGCTGGAAGCGGCCGCTGGAGGGCGAAATCCGACCGGAAGGACCACTTTGGGGACGCGGGCGCAGCCCCGCGACGCCCGCCGCCGCGGCGGTCGAAGCCGCTGCGCTCGCCGACTGGCACGCCTGGTGTCATGCCCTCGAACACGCGGGCTTGCACCAGGAGCGGCGCGCCCTGGTGCTGGTTCCCGAGGCACTTTCGTGGCGCTGGCAGGATGCCGATCTGGTGCTGGATTTCCGTTTGGGGCGCGGCGAATTCGCTACTGCATTGCTCACCGAGCTGGGCGAGTTCGCCGCGCCTTGACTGCCGCGGTCCCCGACCGCGGCTTGTCTGGCCGGCAGCAGGTGCGCGATCATGCCGGCGAGCCGCAGCGGAGGCCGAGCCATGCCAAGCGTGAAGGAGATCCTTGCCGCCAAGCCACCGGGCGTGCGCACGGTCGATGCCTCGTTCACCGTGCACGCAGCGGTGGCATTGCTCGCCAGCTACGAGATCGGCGCGTTGGTGGTCACCGAAGGCGGGCGCCCGGTGGGCATCTTTTCGGAGCGCGATTTCGCCCGCAAGGGCATTATCCGCGGCCGCCGTGCTCACGAAACCCTGGTGCGCGAGGTCATGACTGCGCCACTGCTGACCGTCACCCCCGAGCAGAGCATGGAGGACTGTATGGAGCTGATGACGGCGCGCCGCATTCGCCACCTCCCGGTGATGGAAGGGGAGGAACTGGCGGGCATCGTGACCATCGGCGACGTGGTGATGCAGGTCATCAAGGCCCAGCGCTCGACCATCGAGCAACTGGAAGGCTACATTACCGGGAAGTTTTGAGGGCGCGCCTGTCGGCGCACTGGCCGCCGATCCACCAGTTCGGGGACGCTACCCAAACACGCGCAGGGGAAAGGCAATCTATTTGGTCAGCCGCGGCGTACTCGCGGCGGTGGCGATGGCCCTGATGGCGGGTACTGGCCGCCGGTGGGCCGCAGGGCCTGGCACGCTGAACCGCGTCATGCGGCGTGCGCCCAGGTGTATCAGGGCTGTTTTGGGCAGGTAGCGGCGCCCCGGTGGCTGCAAGCTGCGCCGAGGGTTCCAGCCCCCTGTGCTATATTGCCCGCACTCTGGCAGGAAACCCGGTGTGACTCCGATCGATATCCACGGCGTCGGCATGACCTCACGGCGCACCCGTGAGCGGCTGGTGCAGCGCCTGCGCGAGGGCGGCATCGTCGATGCGCGGGTGCTGGAGGCCATCCGCAGCACGCCCCGGCACCTGTTCGTCGAGGAGGCACTGGCGCATCGCGCCTACGAGGACAACGCGCTGCCCATCGGCTTCGGCCAGACCATCTCCCAGCCTCATATCGTCGCGCTGATGACCCAGGCGGTGCTGTCTCGGGGCCCGCGCCGCCGGGTGCTCGAGGTGGGCACCGGCTCCGGCTATCAGGCCGCGGTGCTGGCGCCGCTGGTGGAGCGGGTGTACACCGTGGAGCGCATCCGCCCCCTGCAGCAGCGCGCCCCGAAGCTGTTTCGCAAGCTGCGCCTGCGCACCATCGAAAGCGCCGTCCACGATGGCGGGCTGGGGTGGCCCGAGCACGCGCCCTACGACGCCATCATCACCACCGCGGCGCCCGAGGTGGTGCCGGAAGAACTGCTCAAGCAGCTCGCCCCCGATGGTCTGCTGGTGATCCCCGTGGGACTGTCGGGGCAGCAGGAATTGCGCCTGATCGCGCGCCAGGGCGACTCCTCCGAGTATGTGGAGGAGGTGATCCAGCGGGTGCGCTTCGTGCCCCTGTTGAGCGGCACCACCAGCGCCTGAACGCCATGGATGGGCGGTCGGGGCAGGGTTCCGGTGTGCGGTGGTGCGGCCTGATGCTGTGCGCGCTGCTCGCCGCCTGTGCCCAGCAGCGCGCGCCGGTGGTCAGTCGCACGTCCGAGGCGGTGGCCGAGCAACCGGCTCCCCAGGGGCGGGTCCATGTGGTGGCGCGGGGCGACACCCTCTATGCCATCGCCTGGCGTTACGACACCACGGTCGCCGAGTTGGCGCGCATCAACGGCCTCGGCCCACCCTATCTGATCCGCGTCGGCGACCGGCTGCGCGTGGACGACCCGGCAGTCAGCCGCTCCGGCGCGGCCGGCGCCGCCGCTGCGGTGGCCTCGCCGGTCGCCGAGCCCAGCCTCGCGACCGGCGCCGGGCCGGCCGTGCGCCGGGACGCGCCCACGACAACTCCGGCTGCGCCCACGACGACCCCGGCTGCGCCGTCGCTGGCAAAGTCCGCACCGGTGCCGCTGCCGTCCGCCCCGGCTGCTGCGCCGGTGCCGGCTCCGGCGCCGCCACCGGACAGCGCGGCGGATCGATCCTGGCGCTGGCCGGCAGAGGGCAGGATCACCCGCCAGTACGACAGCAACCGCGCCTTCAAGGGCATCAATATCCAGAGCCGGGCGGGGACCGGGGTGCGCGCCGCGGCGCCGGGGGAAGTGGTCTACGCCGGGGATGGTCTGCGCGGCTACGGGCAGCTCATCATCGTCAAGCACGACGACCTGTATCTCAGCGCCTACGCCCACAACCGGGTGATGAAGGTGAGCGAGGGCGAGCGCGTGGCCGGCGGTCAGGTCATCGGCGAAGTTGGCGGCGATGCCGCCAATCCCGGCCGGCTGTACTTCGAAATCCGCAAGGAGGGCAAGCCCATCGATCCGACCCGGCTGCTGCCCGCGCAGTAGCCCGGATCGGTGCGGGGCGAGGGTTCAGCGCTCCAGCAGGTCGCGCTTGCCGGGCTTGCCCTTCCACTCCTCGGCATCCGGCGGCGGGTCCTTGCGCAGGGTGATGTTGGGCCAGATCTGTGCCAGTTCGGCGTTCAGCGCCAGAAACTCCCGCTGGTCTTCGGGCAGCTCGTCGTCGGCGTAGATGGCGTTGGCGGGGCATTCGGGCTCGCACAGCGCGCAGTCGATGCACTCGTCGGGATGGATCACCAGAAAGTTGGGCCCCTCGTAGAAGCAGTCCACCGGGCAGACTTCCACGCAATCTGTGAACTTGCACTTGATACAGTTTTCCCCGACCACAAAGGTCATCGGCTGCTCTCCTCGGGCTGGGTATCAGGGCTGCGGATTATAACCAACGGCCGGGCAGGCACCGCAGGTCATACGGCCCCATCCAGCAGCGATCGCAACCGGTAGACGAGCTCCAGCGCCGCGCGCGGACTGAGCTGATCCGGGTCGACGCCGGCCAGAGCCGTGCGCAGCGGATCCGCGGGCGCGAACAGATCGGCCTGCACCGGGGCCGTGGCGGTGGCGCGGGCCTCGACGCCCTGCTCGAGGCGCTGCAGCTCCTGTTGTGCCAGGGCGATCACTGGCTCCGGCACGCCGGCCAGGCGCGCCACCTGGAGGCCGTAACTGCGGCTCGCCGGGCCCTCGCGGACGCTGTGCAGGAAGACGATGCGGTCGCGGTATTCGCTGGCGTCGAGATGCACATTGGCGACGCCCTCGAGCTGCTCGGGCAGTGCGGTCAGCTCGAAGTAGTGGGTGGCGAACAGGGTGAAGGCGCGCACCTCGCGGGCCAGGTGGCGGGCGCAGGCCCAGGCCAGGGCGAGGCCGTCGAAGGTGCTGGTGCCGCGGCCGATCTCGTCGAGCAGCACCAGGCTGCGGTCGCTGGCGTTGTGCAGGATGTTGGCGGTCTCGGTCATCTCCACCATGAAGGTGGAGCGGCCGCCGGCGAGATCGTCGGCGGAGCCGATGCGGGTGAAGATGCGATCGAGCAGGCCGATGCGCGCGCGTTCCGCCGGCACCCCAACGCCGACGTGGGCGAGCAGCGCGATCAGCGCGGCCTGGCGCATGTAGGTGGATTTGCCGCCCATGTTGGGGCCGGTGACGATGAGCATGCGGCGGTCTGCGTCGAGCACCAGGTCGTTGGCGATGAAGGGCGCCTCCAGGTTCTGCTCCACTACCGGGTGGCGGCCGCCGCGGATGTCGATGCCGGGTGCGGCCGTCACCTCGGGCAGTTGCAGATTCAGGGCTTCGCCGCGCGCCGCGAAGTTGGCCAGCACGTCGAGCTCGGCGACGGCGGCGGCGCTGTCCTGCAAGGGCGCCAGCTGTTCGTTGAGGGCATCGAGCAGGGCGTCGTAGAGCAGCTTCTCCCGCGCCAGCGCGCGGCTCTGGGCGCTCAGCGCGCGGTCCTCGAAGGCCTTGAGCTCGGGAATGATGTAGCGCTCGGCATGCTTCAGGGTCTGGCGGCGCTGGTAGTCTAGTGGCGCCTGCGCCGCCTGGGCGCGCGACAGCTCGATGTAGTAGCCGTGCACGCGGTTGTAGCCGACCTTGAGGGTGGCGATGCCGGTGCGCTCGCGCTCGCGGATCTCCAGTGCGTTGAGATAATCGCCGGCGTTGGTGGCCAGGGCGCGCAGCTCGTCCAGTTCGGCGTCGTGACCCGCGGCGATCACCCCGCCGTCGCGCAGCACCATCGGCGGGCTGTCCACCAGCGCGCCGGCGAGCAGCGCGGTGAGCTCCGGAAAGCTGCCCGCGCGCGCGGCCAGCTCCCCCAGTCTGGGGCTGGCGCAGCCGGCCAGGGCCGCGGCCAGCTCCGGCAGCGCGGCCAGCGCATCGCGCAGCCGCGCCAGATCGCGCGGGCGTGCCGAGCGCAGCGCCACCCGGCCCAGGATGCGCTCAACATCGCCGATGCTGCGCAGCACCGGGCGCAGCGTTTCATGGCGCCCGTCGCCCAGCTCGGCGATCGCCTGCTGGCGCGCGCCGATGGCGGCGAGATCGCGCAGCGGGCGGTGGAGCCAGCGCTGCAGCAGCCGGCCGCCCATGGCGGTGGCGGTGTCGTCGAGCACCGCGAGCAAGGTGTTGTCGCGCCCGCCGCGCAGGTTGGTATCGAGCTCCAGGTTGCGGCGGGTGGCGGCGTCGAGCTGCACGCAGTCGTCGCTGCGCTCGTGGGCGATGCCGCGCAGGTGGGGCAGGGCGGTGCGTTGGGTGGTGCGCGCGTAGCCGAGCAGGGCGCCGGCGGCGGCCACGGCCAGGTCCAGATGATCGCAGCCGAAGCCGGCCAGATCGCGGGTCTGGAACTGCTCGCACAGCGCGCGGCGGGCGTTGTCCAGGTCGAATTCCCAGGGCGGCCGGCGGCGGGCGCCGGGACGCTCGGCCACCGCGGGCTCGAAGTCGGTGGTCTCGGGCAGCAGCAGCTCGGCGGGATCGAGGCGCTCGAGTTCGGCGGCCAGCGCCTCGTGCCCGGCGACCTCGGTGACCGTGAAGCGGCCGCTGCCGATGTCCAGCGCGGCGATGCCGAAACGCTCACCGCCGCGCTGGATCGCCACCAGCAGGTTGTCGCGGCGCTGGTCGAGCAGCGCCTCGTCGCTCACCGTGCCTGGGGTGACGATGCGCACCACGCGCCGCTCCACCGGGCCCTTGGTGGTCGCCGGATCGCCGATCTGCTCGCAGATCGCCACCGATTCGCCGAGGCCGACCAGCTTGGCCAGATAGTG
>JADLCO010000205.1 GCA_020847115.1 Pseudomonadales bacterium
GCCTGACGCCTTCCGCCACGCCGTTCAAGCCATGAATATAGGCTTCGCCCAGCTGGCCGCCATTGGTGTTCACCGGCAGGCGGCCGCCGCGGGCAATCTGGCCTTCGCGCACGAAATCCTTCGCCTGCCCCTTTTTCGCAAAGCCGAAAGCCTCAAGCTGCGGCAAGACAAAGGGCGAGAAGTGATCGTACAGGATCGCCGCCTGCACGTCGTCCGGGGCGATCCCGGCCATTGCGTAAAGCTGGCGCGCGACCAGGTTCATCTCGGACAGCTGAGTGACGTCGGGACGATAATAGCTCGTCATCATCTGCTGGTCATCGCACGAACCCTGCGCGGCGGCGCGAATGATTGCCGGCGCCTGGCGCAGCTTGCGCGCGCGCTCCGCCGTGGTCACCACCACGGCTACGGCGCCGTCGGATTCCTGGCAGCAATCGAGCAGGTGCAGCGGCTCCACGATCCAGCGCGAGGCCTGGTGATCTTCGAGGGTGATCGGTTGCTGATGGAACCAGGCCTTGGGGTTGGTCGCGGCGAAATCACGGAAGCCCACGGCAATGCGGCCGAAATCCTCCGACGTCGCGCCATGTTCGTGCATGTAGCGCCGGGCCGACATGGCCACCCAGCTGGCGGGCGAGGCGAGGCCGAAGGGCACGTAGTTGCCATAGTGCGCGATTTCGGCGGTGGGCAGCACATCGGGGGTAAAGGCCGCGCCAAAGCGGTACTGCGACCTCTCGTTCATGGCGCGGTAGCACACCACCACTTCGGCCACGCCCGTGGCCACGGCCATGGCCGCATGCATGATCGGGGCGCAGGCCGCGCCGCCGCCGTAATGGATGCGGCTGAAGAACTTGAGTTCACGCCCGCCGATATTGCGGAACAGCTCGATCTCGGGGTTGTTGTCCATGGTATAGGTGGACATGCCATCAACCTCGGACGGATCGATGCCCGCGTCGGCCAGCGCGGCCAGCGCGGCTTCCACGGCCAGGCGCAGTTCCGAACGCCCGCTGTTCTTGGAAAATTCGGTGGCACCGATGCCGGCGATAGCGGCCTTGCCAGAAAGCTCGTTCATGCCGCGCTCCTTTCGGGGAAATGCAGGGTTACGGTTGCGCCAACGTGTTCGCCCATGCCGTTGCGGCCGGACACTGTCACCTCGACCTCGCCGGTGGCGGGATCGACCCGACTGACCGCGCCATTGATCCGCATGGTTTCACCCGCGAAATTGGGCGCGCCCAGCTTGATGCGAATCTTGCGAACCAGCACGTCCGGGCCCGCCCATGCGCCGACGAACCGCTGGACCAGGCCGTTGGTCGTCAGGATGTTCATGAAAATGTCGGGCACGCCCGCCGCCTGCGCGGCGGCCTTGTCGTGGTGGACCGTTTCATAGTCATTGGTCGCGCTCGCCGCCACGGCAATGGCGGACGCTGTAACAGGGAACACCAGCTCGGGCAGCTGCGCCCCTTCGGTGATGTCTTCAAAGCGCATCAAAACCTCCTCCGATGGCCGAAAGCCGCCGGGCTACGCCCGAGGCAATGGCGGTACCCAGTTCGGCGAGCATGGGCTGCGTGCCGCCAAGCGCGGCTTCCACCGCCTTGGCAGCCAGGAAATAACGGTGAATGGGATAGGTCACGTCGGCACCCATGCCGCCGTGCTGGTGCTGGGCGGTGTGGGTGATCCGGTGTCCGCCGATCGCCGCCCAGTATTTGGCGACGGTGATTTCGGCATCGTCGCAGAGGCCCTGGTCGATCAGCCAAGCCGCCCGCCACAGGGTCGAGCGCATGGCTTCCAGATCGATATAGGCATCGGCCGCGCGCTGCTGCACTGCCTGCATCGATCCCACCGGTCGCCCGAACTGGACCCGCTCGGCGGTATAGGCCGCTGTGCGACGAAGCGCTTCGCCCGCGATGCCAAGCTGGCTGGCGGCAAGGCCCACGCGCATTTCGCCCAGGTGCCAGCGCAGCAAATCGCTCGATCCGGCGCCGCCATCCAGCAACGCGCTGGCGGGCAGGGCCACATCCGCCAGCGTCAGCAGGGCCAGCGGCGTGGCATCGGTGCCCGCCTGCACCTGACGCACAAGGCCTGCGGCATCGGCGGGAACAAGGAACAGCCCGGCGCAGCCCTCGCTTTCAATCCACGCGGAAATCAGTATCGCCTGGGCCTCCATGCCCCAGGCGACGGCAGGCCGCTCACCCGCCAGCCGCCAGCCGCCCGACGTGTCGCGCCGCGCCTGCGTGGCGGGGGTCTGCCAGGCGTTCGCTGTCTCGTCACAGGCGCTGGCCAGAATCGCCGCGCCCGCTGCCGCCCGGGCAACCAGATCGCCATGGGTATCGCCCACCATCGCCAGGGTGCGCGCGCAGATCAGTGTCTCGCGCAGGGGCACTGGTGCCAGCGCGGCACCAGCGCATTCGATCAGCAGCGCCGCTTCCAGCATGCCGCAGCCGGTTCCGCCCTGCGCCTCGGCAATGCCGACGCCGGTCAGCCCGGCTTCGGCCAGCAATTGCCACAAGCGCGTATCGCACGGCGCGCCCGAAGCGGCGAAGGCGCGCAACTGGTCATCCCCGCAGTGATCGCCAAGGATGCTGCGGGCCAGATCGACCAGCGCCTCCTGATCGCCGTCCAGTGCAAAGTCCATGGCTCAGACCCCTTCGCGCGGGGCGCGGAAGGCGGGCAGGACATAGCCCAGCTCGATCTCCACCCAGTCCAGCTGCAAAGGCATCCCGATGGCGATATCGGCCTCGGGCAAGTCCAGCCCGTTGGCGATCAGGCGCACGCCCTCCTCCAGCTCCACCAGCAGCACCGGCAGCGGCTATTGCAGGCTGGGGCTGCGCGGCTGGTGAACCACGACGAAACTGTGCAGCGTGCCGCGCCCGGACGCCTTTACCGCCTGCCATTCGAGCGACTGGCACTGCGGACAGCCCGGCCCCGGCGGGTGGCGCATGTGGCCGCACGAAGAACACTGTTGTATCAGCAGCTCGCGCCGGGCGATCCCTTCCCAGTAATGGGCATTGTCGTGGGTGATCGCCGGGCGCGGATGCGAAAACTCCGGCGCTGCCGGTGCCGCTGCTGCTTTCGGCTGGGCCAGGTTGGGCTTGAACTTGAGCACCCGGAACAGCATCCGCCCGACCGGCTCGCCGTTCTGGTCGGTGAATTCGTAGCGGATGGTGACAAAGTGGCCGATGCCCAGGCCAGTGCGCTTTTCGGGCGAAACCTCGTCAACCACCGCAGTGAACGACACGCGGTCACCCTCCACCAGATAGCGATCGTATTCCTGCTCGATGTTGGTCGCGACCACGCCGGTATAGCCGGCCTCGTCAAACAGGCTGAGCACGGGGATCGAATCCTCGAGCGCGCGGCCGGTGTGGCGGAAGCGGGACATGGTCCACACTTCCAGCATGGCCGGCGGGCTGAC
>JADLCO010000206.1 GCA_020847115.1 Pseudomonadales bacterium
GACCTCGGCGGCGGCACCTTCGACATTTCCATCATCGAGATTGCCGATGTGGATGGCGAGACCCAGTTCGAGGTGCTGTCCACCAATGGCGACACCTTCCTCGGCGGCGAGGACTTCGACCTGCGCCTGATCGACTATCTCGCTGAGTCCTTCAAGAAGGACAACGGCATCGATCTCAAAGGCGATCCGCTGGCCATGCAGCGCCTCAAGGAGGCTGCCGAAAAGGCCAAGATCGAGCTGTCCTCGAGCCAGCAGACCGAGGTGAATCTGCCCTACATCACCGCCGATGCCACCGGGCCCAAGCACCTGGTGGTCAAGCTCACCCGCGCCAAGCTGGAATCCCTGGTCGAGCCGCTGGTGGAGCGCTCCATGGAGCCGGTGCGCACCGCGCTCGCCGACGCCGGCAAGAGTGCCAAGGACATCGACGAGGTGATCCTGGTGGGCGGCCAGACCCGCATGCCCCTGGTACAGCAGCGGGTGACCGAGTTCTTCGGCAAGGAGCCGCGCAAGGACGTCAACCCCGATGAGGCGGTGGCCGTGGGCGCGGCGCTCCAGGGCGCGGTGCTGGCCGGCGACGTTAAGGACGTGCTGCTGCTCGACGTCACTCCGCTGACCCTGGGCATCGAGACCATGGGCGGCGTGGCGACGCCGCTGATCGAGAAGAACACGACGATTCCCACCAAGAAATCGCAGATCTTCTCCACCGCCGACGACAACCAGACCGCAGTGACCATCCACGTGGTGCAGGGCGAGCGCAAGCAGGCGGCGCAGAACAAGTCGCTGGGCAAATTCGATCTCACCGACATTCCCCCGGCGCCGCGCGGGATGCCGCAGATCGAGGTGTCCTTCGACATCGATGCGAACGGTATTCTCAACGTGTCCGCTAAGGACAAGGCGACTGGCAAGGAGCAGTCGATCGTGATCAAGGCCTCCTCGGGGCTTTCCGAGGCGGAAGTGCAGAAGATGATCCAGGACGCCGAGGCCAACGCCGAGGCCGATCGCAAGTTCGAGGCCCTGGTGCAGGCGCGCAATCAGGCCGACGGCCTTGCCCACGCTGCCCGCAAGACCCTGGAAGAGGCGGGCGACAAGGCCAGCGCCGAGGATCGGGCCGCGATCGAGGCGGCGCTCGCCGAGGTGGATGGCGCGCTCAAGGGTGACGACAAAGAGGCCATCGAGGCGGCAGCGGGCAAGCTGTCGGCGGCATCCTCGGCGTTGGCGCAGAAGCTCTACGCCGAGACGGCCCAGCAGCACCAGGACGGCGGCGCCGGCCAGGCGGACAAGGGCGGCGAGGGCGACGTGGTGGATGCCGAGTTCGAGGAAGTGGACGACGCCGACAAGCGCAAATGACCGTAAGCCGGCGCAACTGCCCGGCGGGTACCCGACGCAGGCCTCGGCCTGCGTCTTTGCTAGGGATGGGGATAGCGCGGCGCTCCGTCCCCGATGTGCGATTGACGAGGTGAGCGACAGAGACCATGGCGAAACGGGACTACTACGAAGTGCTCGGGGTGGCGCGCACCGCCGGCGAGAGTGAAATCAAGAAGGCCTATCGCCGGGTGGCGATGAAGTACCACCCCGACCGCAATCCCGAGGATCCCGACGCCGAGATCAAGTTCAAGGAGGCCACCGAGGCCTACGAGGTGCTGTCCGACAGCGGCAAGCGCTCCGCCTACGATCAGTTCGGTCACGCCGCGGTCGATGGCAGCGGCGGCGGCTTTGGCGCCCAGGGGGCAGGTGCCAGCTTCAGCGACATCTTCGGCGACGTGTTCGGTGACATCTTCGGGGGCGGGCGGCGCGGCGGGCCGGCGCGCGGCGCCGATCTGCGCTATGACCTCGAACTGAGCCTCGAAGATGCCGCCCAGGGCACCACTGCACGGATCCGGGTGCCGACGCTCGCCAACTGTTCGACCTGCGACGGCAGCGGAGCCCGCAAGGGCACCGCGCCGATTCTGTGCGGAACCTGCCAGGGCAGCGGCCAGATCCGCCGCTCGCAGGGTTTCTTCGCCGTCCAGCAGACCTGCCCCGCCTGTCGCGGTCGCGGCCGAGTGATTTCCGACCCCTGCGAGCAATGCCACGGCCATGGCCGCGTCGAGGAGAGCCGCACCCTGTCGGTCAAGGTGCCGCCAGGGGTCGACACCGGCGACCGCATCCGGCTCGCCGGCGAAGGTCAAGCCGGACCCAACGGCGGGCCGGCTGGCGATCTCTACGTGCAGGTGGTGGTCAAGGAGCATCCCATCTTTCAGCGCGACGGCGCCGATCTGTATTGCGAGGTGCCGATTTCGTTCGTCGATGCGGCGCTCGGCGGCGAGCTCGAAGTGCCCACGCTCACCGGCCGCGTCAATCTGAAAATCCCCCCCGAGACCCAGACCGGACGCCTGTTCCGGCTGCGCGGCAAGGGCATCGTCCCGGTGCGCGGGGGTGGTCCGGGCGATCTGCTGTGTCGGGTGGTGGTAGAGACGCCAGTCAACCTCTCGGCGGCGCAGAAAGAGCTGTTGCACGCCTTTCGCGACAGCCTCCAAGGCGGCGGCCATTCGCCGCGGGAGACATCCTGGTTCGATGCCGCGAAAAAGTTCTTCGAAGGCTTCACCAGATAGTGCAGCTCACTTGAGAAAGCTGGGATAACGGCATGATTCGCATTGGTATCGCTGGTGCCGCGGGGCGCATGGGGCGGGTGTTGATCGAAGCGGTCGCCAGTCATCCGGAGGCGCGGCTGGGCGCGGCGCTGGAGCGGCCGGGCGCGGCCGCCATCGGCGCCGACGCCGGGGTGCTGGCGGGCCTGGCTCCAGTTGGCGTGGCGGTCGCAGACGACCTCGCCACGGTCGCCGAGGACTTCGATGTGCTGGTCGATTTCACCGCCCCGGCGGGGACGCTCGACCATGCGCGGGCGTGCGCGGCGCGCGGCAAGGCCATGGTGATCGGCACCACCGGCTTCGCTGCCGGCCAACGCGCCGAACTGGATGCACTCACCGCCGGCATTCCGCGCTGCATGGCGTCCAACTTCAGCACCGGCGTCAATCTCTGCTTCCGGCTGCTGGAGATCGCGGCGCGCATCATCGGCGAGGACTCCGATATCGAGATCTACGAGGCCCACCATCGCCACAAGGTGGATGCGCCCTCGGGTACCGCGCTCAGCATGGGCGAGGTGGTGGCCGCCGCCCTGGGACGCGATCTGCGCCAGGTGGCGGTCCACGGCCGCGAGGGCCAGACCGGGGCCCGCAGCCGCACCGAGATCGGCTTCAGCTCGGTGCGCGCCGGGGACATCGTCGGCGATCACACGGTGCTGTTCGCCGCCGATGGCGAGCGCGTCGAGATCACCCACAAGGCGTCGAGCCGCATGGCCTTTGCCCGCGGCGCGGTGCGCGCGGCGGTGTGGCTGGCCGGGCGCCCGCCCGGGCACTACGACATGCAGGACGTGCTGGGGCTTCGTGGTTGACCGGCGCGTTCGACCGGAGGGTGGCGTGAAGGTCGCCGAGCTCGAAGTGCGCGCCGGTGGACACCGGTTGGCGGCCCGGATCCTGGGCGACATCGGTCCCGGCTCGCCGACGCTGGTGTTCCTGCACGGCGGGCTCGACTGTATCGCCCTGTGGCGAGGACTGCCGGAGGCGGTGGCCGCGGCCACGGGTTTGCCGGCGCTGATCTACGAGCGCTGGGGCCATGGTGGTTCGGATCCGTTGACGCTGCCCAAGGTCCCGGAACATCGCCTGAATGAAGCCGGTCCCGTGCTGGGTGAGGTGCTCGCCAGCTGCGGGATCGACGCGGCGATTCTGGTGGGACACAGCTATGGTGGCTGCCTGGCGCTGTTGGGTGCAGCACTCCACCCGGAGCGGGTCTTGGCTGCCGTCGCCATTGCCCCGCAGTTGGTGATGCACGAGGCCGCCCGCGCTGGGCTGGCGCGGGCGATCGCCGCCTGGGAATCGGGCAAGTTGCGGGCCAGCCTGGAGAAATATCACGGTGCCAATACCGATACCCTGTTTCAGGGCTGGATCGCCGAGACTGAGGACGAGGGCATGGTGGCGCGCTATCGGGCACTGCTGGAGCGGATTGCCCGGCCGGTCCGGATTCTGGTTGGCGACCGGGACGAATACGGCTATCGCCCCAACCTCGAACTGATCGAAGCTGCGGTGGCGCCGCGGTGGCGCACCATCGAGGTGGTCCCCGATTGGCGCCATCATCCCCATTGGCACGATCTGGAGGGGGTGGCAGCCCGCGTCGTCGAAGGTGTTCGGACCGTGCCCGGCGCGCACTGATCCCCGCTTCGGACTGGACGAATCGGGGCTCCATGGCCTAGAATTCGCGCCGATTGATCAGCTGATCGGGGCGCAGCGGCCGGCCACCTCGGAGCGTTCGCAAAGCGAGATGAAGCGAAACTTCATCTCGCTTTTTTGCAGCCCGAATTTGCCGCCCGGATGGATCCTTTGGCCCCAGCCTGCCGGAGAAAACGTTGAGCAGCCCGTCCCATCGCCCGCCTGCGCTCCTGGTTCTCGCCGATGGCACTGCCTTTCGGGGCACGGCGATCGGGGCCGAGGGGCTCGCCGTCGGCGAGGTAGTGTTCAATACCGCGCAGACCGGTTACCAGGAAATCCTCACCGATCCGTCCTACGCGCGCCAAATCGTCACCCTGACCTACCCCCATATCGGCAACGTCGGGGTCAATGCCGAGGATGAGGAGTCCGGCGCCATCTGGGCCGCCGGCCTGGTGATCCGGGATCTGCCGCTGCTGGCGAGCAACTACCGCTGCGAAGAAGGCCTCGATGCCTACCTCAAGCGCCATCGCGTGCTGGGCATTGCCGATATCGACACCCGCCGCCTCACCCGGCACCTGCGCCAGACCGGCGCCCAGAACGGTTGCCTGATGGCGGGTGCGGTCGATTTCGATCGCGGACTCGCCGCGGCGCGGGCCTTCGGTGGCCTGCAGGGGCTGGATCTCGCCCGCGAGGTCTCGGCGACCACTGCCTATGCGTGGCGCGGCGGCTCCTGGCACCGGGGTTCCGGCCATGCCGAGTTGGCGGAGCCAGCGCGGTTTCGGGTGATCGCCTACGACTTCGGCATCAAGCGCAACATTCTGCGCATGCTTGCCGATCGCGGCTGCGCGGTGACCGTGGTGCCGGCCATGACGCCGGCCGCCGAGGTGTTGGCGCAGCGGCCCGATGGCGTGTTCCTGTCCAATGGCCCCGGCGATCCGGAGCCCTGCGACTACGCCAGTGCGGCGCTTCGCGACATACTCGCCGCGCGGGTGCCGGGGTTCGGCATCTGCCTGGGCCATCAGCTGGTGGCGCTGGCCTCCGGCGCGCGCACGCTGAAGA